>JAJDNY010000030.1 GCA_022340425.1 Desulfobacteraceae bacterium
GGCTGCCCGAGCTTGTGGCCGTCGTGGTGGCATGTCTGCGCCGGCTGGGGCTCGTGCCCTTCATCATCCCGGCGATGGGGTCCCACGGGCGCGCGACAGCCGAGGGTCAGGCGGCCCTGCTGCGCGAGCTGGGGGTGGACGAAGCCTCCGCGGGCGCGCCGGTTCTCTCCAGCATGGCGGTGGACTCCCTGGGCCGGCTGCCCACCGGCGCCGAGATCTTTTGCGCGCGCGATGCTCTGGCCGCCGACCACCTCGTGCTGCTCAACCGGGTCAAGCCCCACACGGCCTTTCGCTTCCGGGTGGAGTCGGGGCTTTGCAAAATGCTGGCGGTGGGCCTGGGCAAGGACCAGGGGGCCGCCACCCTGCACAAATACGGCCTGGCCCGGACCCTGGTGCCGGCCGCGGAGCGCATTCTGACCCACGCCCCGGTGCTCTGCGGGATCGCCGTGGTGGAAACTGCCCGCGACGAGATCCACACCCTGCGCCTGGTCCGCCCCGAGGACTTCATTGCCGCCGATGCCGAGCTCTTGGTCACCGCGCGCGCGCTGCTTCCCCGCATTCCCGTGGATGATCTGGACATTCTGCTGGTGGACGAAATGGGCAAGAACATCAGCGGCACCGGTATCGACCCCAACGTGGTGGGCTTCTGGCGGCGCGCGGGCGGGGAGCGCATCCCCGACTATCGCACCCTGATCGTGCTGGATCTCACCCGGGAGTCCCACGGCAATGCGGTGGGGATCGGCATGGTCGACCTGACCACCCGGCGGGTGGTGGATCGGATCGATATCCCGGCAACCTACACCAACGCCCTCACCACCGGCATCTGGACCAGCGCGCGCATCCCGATTCATCTGGAAACCGACCGCGCCGTGATCGAAATGGCCCTCTCCAAGGTTCCCGACCCTCAGCAGGTGCGCATGGTGCGGATCGTCAACACCCGCAGTCTGGAGACTTTCTGGGCCTCGGCGGCGCTTTTACCCGAGCTGCGCTCACTGGGCAGCGTGGCTGTCGCCCAGCGGCCGCTGCACCTGACCTTTGACGCCGCAGGGCGCCTGCTGCCCTTCGGGGCGCCCAAATAAGCAGCCTGGGCGGCCACGGAGAGCACCGCAAGAAAGGAAAGACAGCATGTCCCTCACCATCGACCCCCGGACCTGCACCCGCTGCGGAACCTGCGTCCAGATCTGCCCGGCCGGCATCATCGCCATGAAGGGTCCCGAGGAATTGCCGGCCTGGGTCCCCGGCGCCGCCAGGGGCTGCATCCGCTGCGGCCACTGCGTGGCGGTCTGCCCCGAGGCGGCCCTGTCCCTGCCTTTCATGACGCCGGAGGATCTGCCTGCAGTGAAGCCCGAGTTGGCCGTTTCGGCCGACCAGATGGTTCAGCTGGTCCGCTCGCGGCGCTCCATCCGGGTTTATCGGCGCAAGCCGGTCGACCCGGTGCTCTTGACCCGCATGATCGATCTGGCGCGTTACGCCCCCACCGCCAAGAATCTTCAGCCGGTCCGCTGGCTGGTGGTCCGCGAACGGGAAACGGTGGCGCGTCTGGCCGGGCTTGTGATCGCCTGGATGCAGGGTCTGGTGGCCGCCAATGATGGCCGCTTCTTTCCCCTGCCGCTGTTGAGGGGCCTGGCGGCCGAATGGGCGGCCGGCCGCGACCGCATCTGCCGCAGCTCCCCTCATCTGATCGTGGCCTACGGGGCGAAAAATTTTCCGCCGGCCCTCTCCGGCTGCCTGATCGCCCTCACGACCCTCGAGCTGGCTGCCCCGGCCTTCGGTCTGGGGGCCTGCTGGGCGGGTTATTTCGATCTGGCCGCCAACCACCACCCGCCCCTGACCGAGGCCCTGGGCTTGCCCGACGGCCACCAAAGCTACGGCGCCCTGATGATCGGCTATCCCAGATTCGCCTACCCGCGCATGCCGCTGCGAAACCCCGCGGACATCACCTGGCGCTGATCCCGAAGGGGGTTGGGACCCCCAGCCCAGGACAGCTGCCGGCCCAGGGCACCGGTCGGGTCCGGAACCGGTGTGACTGGTATGAGATCATTTGAGTGGCGGTTTTCAAAAGGCCGGGGCGCCCACCGGAGGCGCCCCGAGTATCAGGCTGGCGTTGTTACCCCACCTGATTTGCCGCCAAAGGGTTTTTCGGGAGGGGCTTGCGATGGTGACCATTTGATATTAGTAACTTTTCTCGGGGCATGGGGCTGGCGCGCGCCTCATCGGGTACAGCGTCTTGCAGCCCACCGGCCGGTTTCCGGTGTCACGCCAGGGGCACAAGGTGCTGCCGGTGCTATTCAGGCAGCTCACATTTCTTGTTCAGGTGTGTCCGGACGAAGTAGATCCCGATAATAAACAGCGGGGCCGCCAGCACCAGGCCGATTATAGGCAGCACGGTAACTCCGAGAATGGCCGTTCCAGTACCAAAAATCAAAAACAGGATGCCTATGGCCAGCTTGGACATTTTCTGAGGAAGGCAGCTGTTGATATCCATGGTTCACCTCCTGGGTGGACGCGCTTGCGCCCAAGGGCATGGGTTGGGGTAAGGTTGTTTTTGGGTACCGTTTTTTGCTGAAATTTCTTTTTTAGTCAACTAATATAAAACCAATCTGGCATTTCTCAACCAAAGTCGAAAGAGATTTTTTATCCGGACCGGCAAAACGGTGCTGCCGCGGGAGCCGGCGCCTTCGGCCGCTGGGGATCCGGTCAGAGGGAGCTGCCTGCACCCCGTGCGCCGGGGCGGCGCAAACCGGTGGGGGAGGGGACCATGGACTTTAAACTCGAAAACCAAACGGCGATTGTCACCGGCGCCTCACGCGGCATCGGGCGGGCGATCGCCCTCAAGCTGGGGTCTCTGGGCGCTGCGGTGGCGGTCAACTATGTGCACCAGGCGCCCCAGGCCGAGGCAGTCGCAGCGGCCATTCGCGAAACCGGCGGGCGGGCGATCGCCGTCTGCGCCGATGTCCGCAAGGTGGCGGAAATCGAGGGGCTGTTTGACCGCACCGTCGAAACCTTCGGTGGGGTGAACATCCTGGTGAACAATGCCGGCATCAATTTTTACCGGGAGGTGGCCGGCCTGACGGAGGCGGAATTCGACGATATTTTCGCCATCAACGTCAAGGGGCTCTTTTTCTCCTGCCAGCAGGCCGCCAAAAGGCTGGCCGACGGTGGCTCGGTGGTCAACATCTCATCGTCGGTGACCAAGCTGATGCTGCCGGGCTACGGGCCGTATGCCGCCACCAAGGGGGCGGTGGAGCAGATCACCCGGGTACTGGCCAAGGAGCTCGGTCCGCGCGGGATTCGCGTCAACGCCGTCTCCCCCGGCCCGGTGGACACCGACCTGTTCCGCCGGGGCAAGACCGAGGAGCAGATCCGGCAGCTGGCCGGCATGGCCGCATTCGGCCGGATCGGCGCGGCTGCGGATATCGCCGCTGCGGTCGCGCTTCTGGTCAGCGATGCGGCCGGCTGGATCACCGGGCAGACGATCTGCGTCAACGGCGGCTTTGCGGCCTGAGAGGCCTGCTGTGAACCTTTCAAGAGCATGCTTTGCGCTGGTCCGCCCCGAGTTTGGAAACCGGTGCGTCTCTTACCCCCTGCAGGGCCTGCCAGCCCGGGAAGGATGGTCATGAACACCGCTGCCTTGACCTTCGGACCGGTTCCCTCCCGGCGGCTGGGCCGCAGCCTGGGAATCAACAACATTCCGCCCAAAACCTGCTCCTATGGATGCGTCTACTGTCAGGTGGGCCGCACCACCCGGATGCTGATCCGCCGGCAGCCCTTCTTCGCGCCCGAATTGATTCTCCAAAAGGTGCGCGAAAAAGTCCAGCGGCTCACGGCTGCCGAGAGCCGCCTGGATTTCATGACCTTCGTGCCGGACGGCGAGCCGACGCTGGACGTCAACCTGGGGCGGACCATCGGGCTGTTGAAATCCCTGGGCTACCCGGTGGGGGTGATCAGCAATGCATCCCTGATGGCCGATCCCAGCGTGCATGACGACCTGGCCGCAGCCGACTGGGTCTCGCTGAAAGTCGACGCGGTGGCGGACGGGGTGTGGCGCAAAATCGACCGACCCCACGGCAAGCTGGAGCTGGCGCCGATTCTGGAGGGGATCCGAACATTCAGCCGGATTTTCCAGGGCCGCCTGGTGACCGAAACCATGCTGGTCGCGGGGCTCAACGATGACCGCGATAACCTGGAGGCCACCGCCCGCTACCTGGCCTCGGTGGGGCCGCAAACGGCCTACCTGGCCGTCCCCACCCGGCCGCCTGCCGAAGACTGGGTCCGGCCGCCCGACGAGGAGACCTTGCATCAGGCCTACCGCCTGTTCAAAACGGATCTCCCCGCCGTGGAACTCCTGGTGGCCTTCGAAGGGGAGGATTTCAACGCCACCGACGAGGCCGGGGCCGAACTGCTGGCCATCACCGCCGTACACCCCATGCGGGAGGATGCCGCGCTGGCCTTTCTGGAGAAGGCCGGAAAAAGTGCGGCGACCCTTGAAGACCTTCTGCAGCGGGGCCTGGTGAAGCGGGTGCGCTATCGCGAGGCGTGGTTTTACCTGCGGCGGTTTTCCCGCTGAGTTCGGATTGCGGCCGGGGTGCGAGCGCCCCGACCACTGCCCTTGCCCCCGAAAGGGGCCGATCAGGCCAGGGCCACCGCCACGGGTTGCCGCCGTATCCGGTAGCGGCCGGCCTTGGCCAGCACCTGGGCCACAAACTGACGGGGGACGTCCACCAGGGTGTGGTCGTTTTCGATGCGGATGGCGCCGATGGTGCGGCCGGGGATCTCGGCGTGGTGGGCGATCGTACCCACCACGTCGCCGGGGCGGATGCCATGGGTCTTGCCAACCTTCAAACGCACCCGCACCATCCCCCGCTCGCAGGCCTGGTGCTCCAAGGGCCGGGGTGCAACCGCAGCGGTTTTGGCGGGTCGACGGGTGGGGTTGCCGGCAGGCCGAGCCGCCCGGGGTGCCGCCTCCCGGACCGCGGTGATGGGGGCTACCGGCCGCTGTTTTTCCGATGTCCGCACCAGCTTGAGTGCCACGGCCGCGATCTCCGCCGGGTCGTGGCCGGCTGCGGCAAGCTCCGCGACCACTTCCTTTTCCTGCTGGCAGCGTCCGCGCCGCAGCCAGACGGCCATCTTCGCCAGCAGCTCCGCCCGGCGCTTGGCCTCGATTTCGGCCACGGTCGGCAGCACGGCGGGGGCCAGGGGCTGCCGGGTGAAGCCCTCGATCCGACGCAGGCGCCATTTTTCCCGGGGTGTCAAAAGCGAAATCGCCACCCCGCTCTTGCCGGCCCGGGCGGTGCGCCCCACCCGGTGCAGGTAGGCCTCCGGGTCCTGGGGCAGGTCGAAGTTGACCACATGCGAGATGTCCTCGATGTCCAGCCCGCGGGCGGCCACATCGGTGGCCACCAGGATTGAACCGGGGGTTCGGCGGAAACGCGCGAGGACTTGTTCCCGGGCCTCCTGGCAGAGGTCGCCGTTGAGGGCCTCAGCGGGAAAGCCTTGCAGACTCAGCTGATTGGCCAACTCGCCGGTGGCGCTGCGGGTGCGGGCAAAGATCAGGGCCCGGGTGATTTTCTCGACCTCCAGAAGGCGGGTCAGGGCGGCCGGTTTGTCCTCGGGGTTGACCAGGTAGTAGCGCTGCGCGACCGTGGCCGCGGTGCGCTGCCTGCGCTGGATGGTGACCGACCGGGGCTGGCGCATATAGCGTTCGGCCAGGCTCCGGATCTCATCCGACAGCGTTGCCGAGAAAAGGGCGGTCTGGCGCCGGGCGGAGGTCTGTTCCAGGATTGCTTCGATATCGGCGATAAACCCCATGCCGAGCATCTCGTCGGCCTCGTCCAGCACCACGCATTTGACATCGCCCAGATAAAGAGTTTTTTGCCGGATCAGGTCCAGCAGGCGGCCGGGGGTGCCCACTACCACGTCGACCCCTTTTTTGAGCCGGGTGATCTGGCCGGCGTAGGGTTGGCCGCCGTAGACGGCCAAAACCCGCACCCCGCGGAGACGTCCGAAATCACACAGGGCCTGGGCGACCTGGATGGCCAGTTCGCGGGTGGGGGTCAGGACTAGACTTTGGGTGTTTTTCAGCCCCGCTGCCAGTACGTCCAGCAGCGGCAGGCCGAAGGCGGCGGTCTTGCCGGTGCCGGTCTGGGCCTGGCCGATCACGTCTGAGCCCGCCAGCAGCTCGGGGATGACGGCCTCCTGGATGGGGGTGGGGGCGCTGTAGCCCATTTCGGTTACGGCCTGCACCAGCTGCGGGTGCAGGTTTAATTCACTGAATTGGATGGTCATAATCCTCCGGCGCTTGGTTTGAGATCTCCCCCGGGTCGCCTGGCCCTTGCGGTCCATGCCCCTTTTGCGGCCAGCAGTTGACGCGCCTTCCCCAGAGGCGAGCCGGACTGTTGCAACAAAAAAGCCCGGGCCTTGGGGCCGGGCAACCATGTGGAAAATTTAAAACCGAATGTTTTTAAGTTTTAGGATTCGCATGCGGGTTGCGGGTTGAGCGAGACCCTTATAAACCAGTTGCGGGGCAAATGCAAGGCGCCCCGGCCGCCGGCCACGGGAAAGGAAACTGATTTTATGGACCAAAATCGCCTCAAAAACCTGCTCGCCGACCTGCAGGCCGGCCGGGTGGACCTGTCGACCGCCGTGGTGCAGCTGGAAAAGCTGCCCTTCGAGGATATCGGCTACGCCAAGATCGATCACCACCGCTGCTGCCGCACGGGCGTCTCGGAGGTGATTTACTGCGAGGGCAAAACTCTTGCCCAGGTCCAGGGCATCGTGACCCGCCTGGCCGCTGGCCACGACAATATTCTGGCCACCCGCGCCGCTCGGGAGGTGTTCGAGGCGGTTCGGGAGGTTGCGCCGGACTGCAGCTACCATGAAACGGCCCGCATCGTGGTGGTCAAGCCCCGGCCGCTGGCGCCCATCGGGAATATCGCCGTGCTGTGTGCGGGGACCTCGGATATCCCGGTGGCCGAAGAGGCCGCCGTGACCGCCGAAGTCCTGGGCAGCCGCGTCGCGCGGATCTACGATGTGGGCGTAGCCGGAATTCACCGTCTGCTGGATAAATGTGAGCAGCTCGGCCGGGCCAACGTGGCGGTGGTGGTGGCGGGCATGGAAGGCGCTCTCACCAGCGTGGTGGGGGGGCTTGTGCCCTACCCGGTGATCGGGGTTCCCACCAGCATTGGCTACGGTGCCAGCTTCGGCGGGCTGGCCGCCCTGCTGGCGATGCTCAACAGCTGTGCTGCAGGGGTTTCGGTGGTCAATATCGACAACGGCTTCGGGGCCGGCTACCAGGCGGCGCTGATCAACCGCCTGGCCGTTTGCGGAACGCCGGAAAGTGAAACTGTGGGGGATCACGACGGATGAAGATTGGCTATTTCGACTGTTTTGCCGGGGCCAGCGGCGACATGATCCTGGGGGCGCTGCTGGACGCCGGACTGGTGCTGGAGCGGCTGCGTGACGCGCTGGGCCGGCTGCCGCTGGCGGGCTGGGCCGTGGACATGCGGCCGGTGGTCAAACAGGGGCTTGGGGGCAGCCAGGCCCTGGTGCGGATCGATCGGTCCGGCCGGCAGCCCCACCGGGGCCTGGAAGACATTCGCGCAATCATCACCGCCAGCGGGCTGGAGGATATTGTAAAAAACCGCAGCCTGGCCATTTTCCAGCGTCTGGCCCAGGCCGAGGCGGCGGTTCACCGGGTCCCTCTGGAAAGGGTCCACTTTCACGAGGTGGGCGCCCTGGACGCCATCGTCGATATCGTGGGCGCTGTCGCGGGCCTGCATTTGCTGGAGATCCAGAAAGTCTTCTGCTCCTCCCTGCACCTGGGCAGCGGCACCGTGAGCGCCGCCCACGGCACGCTGCCCGTTCCGGCCCCGGCCACCCTGGAGCTGGTAAGAGGCATTCCGGTCTATAGCAGCGGGGTGGCCGGCGAGCTCCTGACCCCCACCGGGGCCGCCATCCTGACCACCCTGGCCGACGGCTTCGGTCCCCTGCCGGCCATGGTGCCCACGGCCGTGGGCTACGGTGCCGGCAGCGCCGAGCGGGAGATTCCCAATCTGCTGCGGCTGATCGTCGGGAACGTCTGGTCCCCGCGTCCCGGGTCGACCATTTTTTCGGGGCCGTCGTGATCCTGGGGGAGTTGTACGGCGGCCGTTTGCCGCGAGCGGGCGGCGTCATCAGCTTGGTGGGCGCCGGCGGCAAAACGACCCTGATGTTCCGCATCGCCAGGGAACTGGCGGCCGCCGGTGAAACTGTGCTGACCACCACCACCACCCGGATCTGCCGTCCCGAAGCGGCCCAGTCCGCGCACGTGATCGTCGCTGCCAGACCGTCCGCGGCGCTGCCGGTGCTGGCCTACAGGCTGCGGCGGAGCCGGCATGTCACCGCGGCGGCGGGCTGCATCCCGGAGGGTGACAAACTCGCCGGGTACCCGCCTGAAAGCGTCGATGCCTTCCGCGCTGCCGGGCTTTTTCGCTGGATCCTGGTGGAGGCCGACGGGGCCGCCCGGCGGCCGCTCAAGGCCCCGGCCGCGCACGAGCCGGTCATCCCGGCTTGCAGCGACTGGGTTGTCGCCGTGGCGGGCATGGCGGCGGTGGGCCGGCCGCTGGATCCGCGCTGGGTCTTTCGCCCGGAGCGCTTCGGCGCTCTCGCCGGGGTTGCGGCCCGGGAGCCGGTGACCCCCGATGCAATCGCCACCGTCCTGCTGCATCCCCAGGGCATGATGAAGGGGCTTGGATTGAAGGCCGCGCGCTGCGTTTTCCTCAACCAGCTCGATCTGCCCGGCGCGGCCGAAGCCGCCCGCACCGTTTGCGCCGCCCTGGCGCGCTCCATCTACAAGCCTGTCGACCGGATTCTGATCGGTTCGGCGGCTGAAAACGGCACTGTCGCCCCGGCCGAAGGCTGCTGACCGCTGACGCTGAACGCCACTCGCGCTGCCTTTTGCGGCAGCGTGATGCCGACCTTTGCGAGGCACCCGCATGCAGCTCGACGGTCGCCGCTACCGGCTGTTCGAAAAAAGCGCCGCGAAGCAGCGCCTAAAATATACAATAAACTTTACATTGAAATTTACATTATGCCATCCTGCAACCCCAAGGGTGATCAGCGACCATGTCGAACCAGGCAGCGCAACATTTTTATTTTGATTCCTATCAGCTCCGCAATCCCCAGACCGGCGGCTATTTTCGTTGTGTGCAAGACAACTTCGAGGAGTTGGAAAGCCTCTGGGATAACCGATACGCATCGCGGTATGGGTTCTCGCGGCCGTATGTGATGGATGTGATTTACCGCTATCAGGAGTGTGATGATTTGCATGTCGGTTTTGCGCGGTTGCGCTGCGATCAGTGCGGACATGAATATTTACTCGCCTATTCATGCAAAATGCGCCATTTTTGCCCCTCCTGTCATCAAAAAAGAGTGGTTCAATACGGGGAATGGCTGCTTTCCGACGTGCTCAAACGCATCCCCCATCGCCAGTGGGTTTTCAGTATTCCAAAAGGCTTGCGGGTCTATTTTTTTGTTTGATCGAAAATTGTTGGAAAAGCTCAGTAAATGCGCTTTTAAGGTGATCAGGGCGTATCCTGCCCATGCCGTGCCCGGTAACAATGCAGTTCCCGGGGTCAGTATTGCCATACAGACCTATGGGGATTTTCTAAATTCCAACCCTCATCTGCATGCCATTGTTTCCGATGGATGCTTTCTTGATGGCAACAGCTTTGAGGTTGCACCCGAACTCATGGGCCAGGACCTGGAAGAGGCCTTCCAATATGAAGTTTTGAAAATGCTAAAAAAGGAGGGCAAAATCAGCGATGCCATTATCGAAAACATGCTCTCCTGGCGGCATTCCGGTTTTCATGTCTACCTTGGCTCAACGATTTGGCCCGATGATGAAGAAGGCCTGGAAAACCTGGTCCGATATATCATCCGGGCGTGTTTCTCTCGGCAACGCATGGTCTACATTCCCAAAGAAGACGCATCGGACGGGATTGCCGAAGTAATTTACAGCTCCAAAAACGGTCAGAGCCAGAATACATTTGACGCCGTGGATTGGCAGGCCCAACTTGATGGTGCATGTACCGGGAAGATATGAACACACCGTCCGCTATTACGGTTACTACTCCAACAAGTCGCGGGGGTTGCGCAAAAAGGCCCGAGCCGATGATCAAATCGCCACGGTTATGCCCACTGGATATTCATCCGCGCAATTCAGGCGAAATTGGGTACGTTTGATCCAGGAAATCTATGCGGTTGATCCTCTGAAATGACCCCATCACCGATGAGTCCACTTCGCAAATTCCGCCCGTTGATTATTGGCTTCAATAATGTCTGACCCTCCTCAATCGGGCAGCCAGTTGCGCTGTGCTCAAATTATAGCAAAAACAACTTGTTTGACGGCCACCAACGCCGGGATGGCCTTTTGAAAGAGCCATAGGCCAATTACCCTATTTTTGCATTCGCATAGTGTTGTTGGTCATCAATATATTGGGTTGCCGTTGGCCTTGACAAACAATCACCTCTCTCGTGTATTTAATTTAAAAAAAACAAGTTCCTATCCCTTAGACCTTGGGGCTCACCTAAAAATAACGTCACATTTTGGACGCCGATGCATCCCGTCTGGCCGCGTTGCGAAAACTCTGAATATTAAAATATTCCTGCGTTTTCGCGCCTTTCCAGGCGGGCGCCTCAACGCCCAAAATTGCGAACTTATTTTCTCGTGGACCCTTAGCTCGATTCTTTTTCGATGCGGGATCGCAGCTGAGTTGGTCTAAATCCGCCGCCAGGGATTCGAGGCGATTTGAAAGATGGCTTCTCTGGTTCGGCGTGAGGGTTTCCAGCAGATAGGCCAGCAACTCGAAGGTGCGTTGCGTGTTGACGTCAATTTTACGCTGGTAATTTTCGGTTCTGAATTCTTCGGCATTTGTGAGCAAGCCGCGGAGTGCGGCTTCAAGTTCATCCGGGTTGGTTCGGTTTTCCAGTATGCGCCGCCCGGCGGCCTGAATGTTGCGGCGGTATGCAACCCGGTCGGCTGCAATGGGCTCGATTTGCAGATTCCAGGCGTCAACCGCCTGGAGCTGGGATTCGGTCAAGCCGCCTAACCAATAATTCAGGCGCTTTTGCATGCGCTTTTGGCGGTTTTGGATGATTTTTTGTGGTGGCGGTGCGACGTACTCGTTTTCGATATCGCGGTTTTTCGTTTCCAGGTTCTCGAAGAGTTCATCGACCTGCTCGTCCGTAGCCGAGGACATGATGTCGGCAATATCGGGACTGATCTGGTGTATCAAAACGTTCCAGTACCGGATCAGCCGCATTTTGTAAGTGTCCAGGCGCTCCACCGTTAACGGTCGGCCGCTGTGGTCAACCTCCCGGCGCAAATCCAGCAGAAATTCAGCGTACTCCGATAGTTGCGTTCGGCAGTGCCAATCGAGCTGTCGAGCGAGTTGTGTTCTGAGCCGGCTGCTTTGGTCGGGTTCCAGGGAAATGTAATCGTTCACATACCAGGGTATCAGCCAGTCCAGGCTGGGGTAGTACAACCTGGGTCCGCAGGCGCCCAACAAAATGAGCCCAATCACCAAGGCCAGGATTTTTTTCATATTTCCATCATGTAGGAATTTCGACGGTAACCATGGGCGGATGTCTTTGTGAGTCCGCTGCCGGACAGCACACCAATAACCGCATCTCAATGTTCGGCAAATCGCGGGCGCATCGTCGGCTCTGATCGAAAGTTGCCACAGGGACAAGGAGTGGTTCATCACCGCGTGTTCAGGTTTGCAACCACCGGCCAACCGAATAACCGCCTGCGGAAACGATGGTGCACAGTACAACCCCCCAGGCGATGTCGACCGGAACCAAAGCGGCCGGCCAATTTCGAATCAGCGCGTAGTTGGTCAGTTCGTAAGTGGCATAGGTAAAAAAGCCGTACAA
>JAJDNY010000031.1 GCA_022340425.1 Desulfobacteraceae bacterium
CCGCCGCCGCAGCAGAAATTGTTGGAGCGGTTGGGGCTCATGTCGACGAAATTATCCGCGCCGATGCAGGCCTTGACGACCTCCCGCAGGTCCTCGGCCAGCGGATCGCCGAAGCTCTTGCGCACCTGCTGGCAGGGGTCCTGAACGGTGAACTTGATTTTCAGGTCCTGGTTCCAGTCGGCGCTCACCTTGAGCTTCCCTTCCCGCAGCCAGCGCGCGTAGTAGCGGACCATGGGCGCGATCTCGAGATCGGTTTGAATCCCGTGGTGCTTGGCCCCGTGCCAGACCGAGTAGGTGGAGTGGCCGCATTCGGTGTTGAGATAGACCTTGCAGCCCAACTGCTCGGCGCGCCGGATGGTGGTGGTGGTGATCTGCTTCCAGCTTTCGTCGTCGGCCAGGAACATGCAGTAGTTCTCCCCGCCCCAGCCGGTGCAGCTGTAGGTCCAGTCGGCGCCGACGATGTGCAGGATCTTCCACAGCGGCACCATTTCATCGGGTTCAGTGACCGGCTCGCGCGAGTTCTGGGAAAGAAAAAAATGGGCGCCCTGCTTGTCGATGGGCGCCTGGAGATTCTCCCAGCCGGGCTGGTTTTCGCGCACTTCCTCCAAGACGTCCTCCACCACGAAGCGAAAATCCTCTTCGGGTGTTCCCATGGCGCTGCAGCTGTTGTTGCGCAGGGCCATGTCACAGGAGCCGAGTATGCCCTTGGGCCGCGTTTCGCGCGGCCACAGCTTGCGGGCTTCGTAGACCAGGCCCGGAATGTTGATCTCCATGGGGCAGACATAGGTGCAGCGGGTGCACAGGCTGCACATCCAGACCCAGGGGTGCCCGGTGATAGCCTCGTCCAGGCCGAGGGCCGCCAGCCGCAGGAATTTGCGGGGGTCCATCCCCTCCAGGCCGGTGGCCGGGCAGCCTGCCGAGCAGGCCCCACAGGTGAGGCACAGGTTGAGGTTGCAGCCCGCGGGCAGCAGACCTCGCACCTGGTCCATAACCATCCCGTGCTTCTTTTTGCCCAGTTGTATCGCTTCCGTCATCGCTGCTCCTTTCGGTGGCCGCAGGGGCGGCCGTTGCCGTCAGCCTCGACTAGGCAAAGCCGCAGGAAAAGCCTCATGGTGGGGCACGAAAATGAACGGGCAAACCGATCGGGCGGGCTGAATTCGAATTGGGTCATTCAAGACGGGGGGGCATCCGCCGGCCAGCCGGTTTTACCCTGTGCCTGCCATCCCGGGCGGCACTCATGGTGCTTGCTCAGGTAAAACCGGAAAACCGTTTCATTCGAAAACCCCTGGAAGAGAGAGACAACGAGGCGATGATCATGACGCCAGTATTTAGAAGGATTGGAAATTCAAGTCAATTTGAAAATATCAATATAAAAAATCTAATCAATAGAAAATTTCTATCGTTTTGCCTTTGCAGCGGATGGCGGGACCCGGCGGGCCGGTTTTTCAAGCCGTCTGCCGCAAAATCCGATAGGGAAGTACTGGACCGGTTGCCCCTGGTCCCCGTGGCCTTCCGGCCCCCGCCTGAATGCCACCGGATTTTTGGCGGCCTGCGGCCCCTTTGCAGAGATGGCCTCAGGTCATCCCTCCGGCGGCCGTCTCCCTGTATCATGGAGGAGGGGTGCCATGCGCTTTCACCTACCGTCCATCCTGGCGCTGCTCTTACTGGCGGCCGCTCCCGTGCAGGGCGGTGACAGACTCATCCGGGTCGGCGTCTACGACAGCGTTCCCCTGGCCTACACCGATCAAAACGGGGTTGCCGGGGGGTTCTATGTCGATCTGCTGGCCCACATCGCCCGTCAGGAGGGCTGGCGGATCGTCTATGTTCCGGGAACATGGCCGGAGTGCCTCGACAACCTGCGCAACGGCCGCATCGATCTGCTGGGGGTGATCGCCCACTCCGCGGAGCGCGCCCGGGCTTTCGACTACAACTACGAGAGCGTGTTCACCGATTGGGGGCAGGTCTACGCCAACAAGCGGGTCAGGGTCGAATCCCTGCTGGATTTGAGCGGCAAGAAAATAGCGGTCCTGATGGATGACATCTATTTCCTCAACCTCAGGAAAATCCTCGACCAGTTCGAACTCAAAAGCCGCTTTATCGAAGCCTTCGAAAACGAAGACGTCCTGAAACTGGTGGAAATCGGCAAATGCGATGTCGGCCTGGTGAACCAGTCCTACGGTTTTCACCACGAGAGCCGCTACAGGATCGTCAAAACCCCCATTATCCTCAGCCCCCAGAAGCTCTTCTGGGCCGCCCCCAAAAACCAGGAAAAAGAGCTGCTTTTCCGCCTGGACCACCACCTCAAGCGGCTCAAGGCCAACGAAAAATCGGTCTATTTCCGGAGCCTCGGGAAATGGTTCGGCATCGGGACCAAGCCCGTCGTGCCCGCCTGGGCCCGCTGGGTGCTGCCGGCCCTGGCGGCTCTGGTGCTGCTGGCCGCTGCGATTCTTTGGATTTTCAGACGCCAGCTTCAGGCGCGCACCCGGGAGCTGGTGGAGAACAACCGGCGTCTGTCTTCGGAGATCCAGCAGCGCCGCCGGGTTGAGGAAGAGCGGGAGGCCCTGGCCCAGAAGCTTCAGCTGGCGCAGAAAATGGAGGCCATCGGGACCCTCGCCGGCGGGGTGGCCCACGACCTCAACAACATTCTCTCCGGGATCGTCAGCTACCCGGAGCTGCTGCTGCTGGACCTGCCCGAGAATGATCCGCTGCAGGCGCCGCTGCGGACCATCAAAACCTCCGGCGAGAAGGCCGTGCGCATCGTCCAGGACCTTTTGACGCTGGCCAGGCGGGGCGTTGTGGCCACCGAGGTGGTCGATTTGAACCAGGTAATCGAGGCCTACCTGATCAGCCCCGAGTTCCAGAAGCTGCTGGCCTATCACCCCCGGGTGCGGCTGGAAAAAAACCTGTCCCATGACCTGCCGAACATTCAGGGGTCCCCGGTTCACCTCTCACAGACGGTCATGAATCTCGTCTCCAACGCCGCCGAGGCCATGCCCCACGGCGGCGGGATCCGGGTGGCGACCGAAAACCGCCGTCTGGACCGGCCGGTCCAGGGCTACGATGAAATCGCCGCCGGCGATTACGTCGTTTTGACGGTCGCCGATGACGGCATCGGCATCTCCAGCGAGGACCAGGAGCGCATCTTCGAGCCCTTCTACTCCAAAAAGGTCATGGGGCGCAGCGGCACGGGGCTGGGGATGGCGGTGGTCTGGGGGACCGTCAAGGACCACCATGGCTATGTGGACATCCGCAGCAGCGAAGGGCGGGGCACCTCGATTTCGCTCTACTTCCCGACCACCCGCCGGGTCCTCTGCGCGGTGGCCGGGTCCGTCGCCCTGGAGGCGTTGCGGGGCGCGGGACAGAGGGTGCTGGTGGTGGACGACCTGGAGGACCAGCGCATCATCGCCACCCGGATGCTGACCAAACTGGGCTACCGTGCGGCCAGCGTCGGCGGCGGGGAGGAGGCCCTGGCTTACATTCGCGAGCGTCCTGTCGACCTACTGGTGCTGGACATGATCATGGGCCCCCGCATGGATGGGCTGGAAACCTACCGCCAGATTCAAAAAATCGCCCCCGGCCAGAAGGCCCTGATCGCCAGCGGTTTTTCGGAAACCGAGCGCGTCCGGGCGGCCCAAGCGCTGGGGGCCGGGCAGTACATTCGCAAACCCTACACCTTCGAAACCATCGGCCTGGCGGTCAAAAACGCCTTGGCCGGCTAGCGGCCACCCCTTCCCCGGCCGGCAAGCGCCCTCTACCAACAGCCTGAAAACAAATGTAAAAAATTGGTTTGAGACGGTTTGACAGCGCCGGCGGGGGTGCTTAATAAATTCTTGTTTGAAAACCATGGCAACCCCAAAATCAACCCCCAACCGGGAGGTCACCATGTCAAACCCACTGCAGGCCGGCGCCCGGGCGCCCCAGTTCACGCTCAACAATAAAGACGGCAAGGCCGTCAGCCTGTCGGATTATGACGGCAAATGGCGGGTGGTCTACTTCTACCCCAAGGACAACACCTCGGGTTGCACCCAGGAAGCCGTCGACTTCAGCGCGCTTCTGCCGGAATTCGAGAAGGAGGGCGCGGTGGTTTTCGGGGTGAGCCCGGATTCGGAGAAATCCCACGCCCGCTTCGCCGAAAAGCACGGCCTTAAGGTGGAGCTCTTGAGCGACCCGGAGCACACCGTCATGGAGCGCTACGGCGTCTGGCAGCTCAAGAAGATGTACGGCAAGGAGTACAAGGGAGTGGTGCGGTCGACCTTTCTGATCAACCCGCAGGGTGTGGTCGAGAAGAGCTGGGAGAAGGTCAAGGTCAAAAACCACGCCAGCGAGGTTCAGGCGGCCCTCTGCGAGCTCAAAAGGTGATTCTTCACGACCCCAATCGCCGACTGAGCCTGAGGGACTTCGGCATCACGATTCCCATCGCCGACGATCGCGCCGAAAAAACCCTGGCGCTCCTCAGGGCCCACCCCTGGTTGGGGCCGCGGGCCGTGCGCTGGTACCGCACCCCGGCGGCCGAGCGGATCACCCGCGCGGACCTGTGCCGGGCGCACAGCCCGGCGTATGTGGAGCGGCTCTTCGGCGACGGCCTGGAGGGGGAGATCGTGCGCACATACGAGCTGGTGGATGCCCGGGGGCGCCGCCACCGCTACCATCCCGAACTCGCTCGGCAGCCGCTGCGCGGGATCCTGGAGCGGACCCTCGGGATCGTGAGCGGCACCTGGCAGTGCTGCCGGCTGGCTCTGGCCGAAAGTTTTTGCTTTTACTTCGGCGGTGGCATGCACCACGCCCAATGGGATTTCGGAAACGGCTTCTGCCTGCTGAACGACATCGTCGTCGCCATCCGCAAACTGCAGGCCGAGGGCCTGGTGCGGACCGCCTGGGTGGTGGACGTGGACGCCCACAAGGGCGATGGCACCGCCGCCCTGACCAGCGGCGACCCGAGCATCGTGACCCTCAGCGTCCACATGGCCCGCGGCTGGCCCCTGGACGGGTCCCCCCAAAACCCCGATGGCACGCCCAACCCGTCGTTTATCCCCAGCGACATCGACATCCCCATCGAATCCGGCGAGGAGGACCACTACGTGGCGCGCCTGGCCGCGGGGTTGGAAGAGATGGCCGCACGGCTGCCGGCGCCGGAGATCGCCGTGGTGGTCGGCGGCGCCGACCCCTACGAGAAGGACGGGCTGCCCTCCACCGCCGGCCTGAACCTCACCCTGGCAGAGCTCGGCGCCCGCGACCGCCTGGTCTACGATTTTCTCAAGTCCCGCCGAATCCCCCAGGCGCACCTCATGGCCGGCGGCTACGGCCCCCACGCGTGGGAGGTTTACGCCCAGTTTTTGCCCTGGGCCCTGCTGGACCACCTTGGCGCCGGGGCCCCCTGACGGGCGGCCGCGATCGGCATTCACCGCCGCCCGACGGCGCTCATGCCCCGAAACAGCTCGGGCCCTCAACCGTGCTTGGGGTTGAAGGCCCGAGGAGTTTCAACCGGCCGCTTGTTTGTCCACCGGCCTGGTCTCAAAACGGGATGTCGTCATCGGTGGTGTCGGGGTAGGGCGGCCCGGGATAGTCGCCGCCGCCGCCCCCGCTGGCGCCGCCGCTTCCACTGCCGCCCCCGCCGGCCATCGGGCGGCCGGCCTCCTGCTGGTTGCGGTCGCCGAGGAACTGCACGTCGCCGGCGACGATCTCGGTGGTGTAGCGGGTCACGCCGTCCTTTTCCCAGCTGCGGGTCTGGAGGCGGCCCTCGATGTAGACCTGGCGCCCCTTGGCAAGGTATTTACCACATATTTCCCCCAGGCTGCCGAAGGCCACGATGCGATGCCATTCGGTGCGCTCTTTTTTCTCACCCGTGTTCTTGTCCTTCCACTCATCGGAGGTGGCGATGCTGAAGTTGGCGATGGCGCGTCCGTCGGTGGTGTAGCGAACCTCGGGGTCGCGGCCCAGCCGTCCGACCAGAATGACCTTGTTGATGCCTGCCATGTGCGGCCCTCCCTGTGCCCAAAGGGTTTCATTCCATGCGTGCACGCGGGCGCAGCGGCCCGCTCTCAGCTCTTGTTATCGAAAAGCCTGCGGGATGTCAAACCCGGCCGGGACCGCCTTCGGCCGCCGAATTCGATTTACAACCGCCGCCCAACCCTGTTAGAGGAACCTCATCTGCACGGCCTTTGGCCGCCGTCCGTTGCAAGGCCGTGCGGCCGGACAAAGCCACCCAGAATTGAACTCTTACCGGTGCCGAAAGCGCCCATGAAGGCCAAATCCTCTCTCCCCATCGTCAACCCGGGCTACCTGTATGTCATGCTGGCCGCAATTTTATGGGCCACCTCCGGCACGGCCGCCAAAATGCTCTTTTCCCATGGGGTTTCGCCCTTTCAGCTGGTCCAGCTGCGTCTGGGGATCGCCAGCGCCTTTCTCTTCGTCTGGCTGGCGCTGCGGCGGCCCGCCCTGCTGCGGATCGCCCGGCGCGATCTGCTCTATTTCGCCCTGCTGGGCGGCGGCGCTCTGGCCGCCGCCCAGTTCACCTACCTTTTCGCCATCAGCCGGATCAACGTCGCCACCGCCATCCTGCTGCAGTACCTCTCACCGACCTTCATTGCCCTCTACGCCGCCGTCTTCACCCGCGAGTACCCCGACCGCACCACCCTGACCGCCATTTTGGGCGCGGTGGCCGGCTGCTACCTGGTGGTCGGGGCCTACGATCTGGACGTGCTCTCCCTCAACACCGTGGGCATTTTAAGCGGTCTGATGTCGGCGGCGACGTTCGCCTGGTACGCGATCCAGGGGGAGTTTGGCATGCGCCGCTATCCGCCGCTGACCGTGCTTTTCTACGCTCTGCTGTTCGCCTTCCTGACCTGGAACCTGCTGCAGCCGCCCCTGGGCGCCTTTTTCGGCCCCTATGGGCCGGCGGACTGGGGCTGGATCCTCTACATCGGGGTGATGGGCACGCTGCTGCCCTTCGGCTTCTTTCTCCAGGGGGTCACCCGCATCCGCGCCACCCGCGCCAGCATCACGGCGACCCTGGAGCCCATTGCGGCAGCGGTCATTTCCTATTTCCTGCTCGGAGAGGCCCTCTCCCCGCTGCAGCTCCTGGGCGGTGCGCTGGTGATTGCCTCGGTGGTGCTGCTGCAGGTCCGGCATGAGCTGGGGCCGGCGGCCCCCGGCCATCCGGTGGGCGGGCCGGTGGGGGCGGATGAGGGATGAAACCCGCTGCTGGTCAGGCCCTGCAAAGACGGACCAAACGCCACGTCGCCGGTCCGGCCCACACCTTTTTCGTGGTGGCCGCACCGGGGCTTGAAGTCCTCTGCCGGCGGGAGCTTGGGGCCCTTTTTAACGACGGCCGCAGTCTCACGCCGGTTCACGGCGGGTTGGTCTTCCAGGGGCGCCTGATGGACCTCTACCGAGCCAACCTGCAGCTGCGCACCGCATCCCGCGTGCTGATGCGCCTGGCGGAGTTCAAGGCCGGCGGCTTCGGGGCATTGGAAAAGCGGCTGGCCGAGATCCCCTGGGAGCTTTACCTGCCGGCCGGGGAGCTGCCGGCCGTGCACGTGACCGCGCGGCATTCCCGCCTCTACCACAGCCAGGCGGTGGCCGGGCGTGTCCGCGGGGCTGTCGCCGAGCGGTTTGCGGCCTTGGCTGTCACTTCCGCCGCCTCGGGCGACCTCGCCGCCCCCCAGCAGCTGTTTGTCCGCCTGCTGGACGATCGCCTGACCCTCTCCCTGGACAGCAGCGGGGAGAACCTCTACAAGCGGGGGATCAAGACCCACGGCGGCCGGGCGCCGCTCAGAGAAACCCTGGCGGCCGCGATTTTGCTGATCGCCGGCTTCAGCGGCGCGGAGCCGCTGCTGGACCCGATGTGCGGTAGCGGGACTTTCTGCCTGGAGGCCGCCCTGATGGCGGCTGGTATTGCGCCCGGGCGCCGGCGGGAATTCGCCTTCATGCGCTGGCCGGCCTTTGCGCCCGCCCGCTGGCGCCACCTGCTGCGGGAGGTCGATGCCGCCACGGCCGTCCCCCAGGACCGCCGGATTTTCGCCCTGGACAAGTCCCCCCGGAGTGTCGCGCGCCTTGCATACACCCTGGAAACCGCGGGGCTGGCGGACTGGGTCAGGGTGGCACAGGGCGATTTTTTCGATCTGGACCCGCACTCCCTGGCCGCTGCCCCTGGGCTGGTGGTGATCAACCCGCCCTACGGCCGTCGCCTGGGAACGCCGGCGGCCAGCGCGGATCTCTTTCAGCGGATCCTGGATCGGCTGCAGGCGCTTTACCGGGGCTGGCGCTGTGCCGTGATCGCGCCGGAGCGGAAGCTGGTCGAGGCCCTGCCGTTTGCGGCGCGCCTGCATCCCCTGCCCCACGGGGGGCTGCATCTGACGCTGCTGGTCGGCCGGATCGGCCGAGGGCCATCGCGTTCCGCCGGCAAACGGCTTGATTTTTGATTCTGCCCGTATCATGATGAAAATTGATCGGGAACCGGTCGCCGCGGATCCGGCGCCTCTTCAGCGCCCCTGCCTGCCCGAACCGCAGCGGTCCACCCCCGCTAACCCCAACCGCCGCCAGGGAGGGCCCCCCGAAATGTTCCAACTCGTATTGCTGCGACACGGCGAGAGCCTCTGGAACCGCGAAAACCGCTTCACCGGATGGACCGACGTGGACCTGACCGCCGAAGGGATCGCCGAGGCCCGGAAAGCCGCCGAACTTCTCTCGGCCGAGGGCTTCACGTTTGATGTGGCCTACACCTCGGTGCTCAAACGGGCCATCCGGACCCTGTGGATCGTGATGGACGCCATGGACCTGATGTGGATTCCGGTGATCCGCAACTGGCGCCTGAACGAGCGCCACTACGGGGCGCTGCAAGGTCTCAACAAGGCCGAGACCGCCGCCCGCCACGGCGAGGAGCAGGTGCACGTCTGGCGCCGCAGCTACGACATCCCCCCGCCGCCGCTGGACCCCCGGGACGAGCGCCACCCCGGCCGGGACCCCCGCTACCGCGACCTGGCCGCCGGGGAGATCCCCTGCACGGAGTCCCTCAAGGACACCGTCGGGCGCTTCATGCCCTATTTCCACCAGGAGATCGCGCCGGCCGTCCGCCAGGGCCGCCGGGTGCTGATCGCCGCCCACGGCAACTCCCTGCGGGCACTGGTCAAACACCTGGACGCGCTTTCCGATCAGGCCGTCACCACCCTCAACATCCCCACCGGGGTGCCCCTGGTTTACCAACTGGACGATTCCCTCAAGACCATCGGCAGCCGTTATCTGGGCGACCAGGCGGCTGTTCAAGCCGCCATCCAGGCGGTGGCCGAGCAGGCCAAAAAACAAACCTGAGCGCGCTGTCTGCACGGCGCAAGGAGGTTGTCATGCTGGCCAAAGTACTCATCAAACGGCGGTTTAAAAAAGGGACCGACAAGGAAGTCCTGGCGTTATTAAACGAGTTCCGGGCGGGGGCCATGAACCAGCCGGGCTACATCACCGGCGAGACCCTGGTGAGCAGCCGCGACCCCCAGACCCTGCTGGTGATCGGCACCTGGCAGGATATGAACTCCTGGCACCGCTGGAAGGAGAACCGGGCCCGGCGGACCTTCGAGGCCATGATGGAAATCTACCAGGAGGGGCCGACCCAGTACGAGGAATACTTTCTGGGGGTTCCCGGCGATCAGGGGGACGATGCGTGAAGAGACCCCGCCCGCCGCTGATCGGGGCGCCGCGGCCGTGATCGTCGATACCCACGCCCATCTCTGCGACCCGGTTTTCGACGGTGACCGCGAGTCCGTTCTGGCCCGCGCCCGCGCGGCCGGGGTCGTCGCGGTGGTGGCCGTATCCGAAACCCTGACCGACGCCCGGCGGACCCTGGAGCTGGCCGCGCGCTTCCCGGAGATCAAGCCGGCTGTGGGGCTTTACCCGGCCCATCTGGACCTGGAAGCGGCGGCGGCCATAATGGCCCTGATCCGCCGGGAGCACCACCGTCTGGCGGGAATCGGGGAGGTCGGGCTGGACTACCGGCTGGTGGCGGACGCGGACGACCGGGCGCGCCAGCGTGAGATCTTCGCCATGTTCATCGCCCTCGGCCGCGAGCTGGACCTGCCGCTCAACGTGCACTCCCGCTCCGCCGGGCGCCAGACGGTGGACCTGCTGCTGGCCAGCGGGGCTGCCAGAGTCCAGCTGCACGCATTTGACGGCAAGGCCGGCGCGGCCCTGCCGGCGATTGCGGCCGGCTATTTTTTCTCGATCCCGCCCTCGGTAGTGCGCTCGCGCCAGAAGCAGAAGCTGGTCCGACGTCTGCCCCTGGACTGCCTGCTGGTGGAAACCGACAGCCCGGTCCTGGGGCCTGACCCGAGCCTGCGCAACGAACCGGCCAATGCCGCAGCCGTGATCGCCGCTCTGGCGGAGCTCAAGCAGGTGCCCGCGGCCGAGCTGCGCGCCGCCCTTTACGCCAATACCCGCCGGCTCTACGGGCCGCGGGTCGCCCCGTGAGCCGGCCGGTCGCTTGGAGCGAGACCCCATGACCCTTGCCCAGATCACCCAGGAGTTGATAAGAGACCTCCAAGGCCTGCGCTTCGGGCCGCCGGTGAGCCATGTCTATAACCCGCTGATCTACGCCGGCGAGGCCTACGCCCACTACCTGACCCTCTACGGGCAAGCCCCCAAGGAGGTCCTGCTCTTGGGCATGAATCCCGGCCCCTGGGGGATGGCCCAGACCGGCGTGCCCTTCGGTGAGGTTCGCCTGGTGCGGGACTGGCTGAAGATCGCGGCCCCCGTCGGGGCACCGGCCGCAACCCATCCCAAGAGGCCGGTGACGGGCTTTGCCTGCACCCGCAGCGAAGTCAGCGGCGCCCGTCTCTGGGGCTGGGTGCGGGAGACCTTCCAGACGCCGGAGCGGTTCTTTGCGCGCTTTTTCGTGGCCAACTACTGCCCCCTGATCTTCATCGAGGCCGGCGGCCGCAACCGCACGCCCGACGCGCTGCCCGCGGCCGAGCGCCTCCCGCTGCTGGCCGCCTGCGACCGCGCCCTGCGCCGCACTGTGGCCGTGTTAAAGCCGCGCTATGTGGTGGGGGTCGGAAAATTCGCCGCAACCCGCGCCCTCCAGGTGCTGGCGGGTCTTCCGGTGGTCATCGGGCGCCTGACCCACCCCAGCCCGGCCAACCCGGCCGCCAACCGCGGTTGGGGTGCGCTGGCCGCCCGCGAGCTGGCCGACCTGGGGATTTCCCTGGAAACCCCGTGAGACCCCTGAAGGAGGGCTGCTGCCGCGCGCCGTGGTGCCGGTGGCGGTCTCCATCAGGTCTTCGGGCCGGCAGATCGGACGTGATCCACATGACAGCTCAAGCCACCCAAGAACCCGCGCCTGTCACCGGCCGGCATCTGAAACTGCGCATCCTAGCGATCAGCCTGTCCTTCGGCATCGGGGCGCTGCTGCTGGTCATCAAGTTCTACGCCTACCGTCTGACCCACTCCTCGGCGGTGCTCTCCGATGCCCTGGAATCGATCATCAACGTCGTCGCCAGCGCCTTTGCCCTGGTAAGCGTGATCCTGGCCGCCAAGCCCGCCGATGAGAGCCACCCATACGGCCACGGCAAGATCGCGTTTTTCTCGGCCGGTTTCGAGGGGGCCCTGATCATCGTCGCCGCCCTGGGGATTTTCAAGGTGGGCATCACGGGGCTGCTGGCGCCGCGGCCCCTGCCCGCGCTCCAGGCGGGGCTGCTTTTGCTGCTAGCGGCCAGCGGCGTCAACCTGTTGCTGGGGCTGGGGCTTGTCAAGGTCGGGCGCCAAACCGATTCCCTGGTGCTGGTGGCCGACGGCCAGCACCTGATCACCGATGTATACACCTCGGCCGGGGTGTTGGCGGGGCTCTGGCTGGTCCACCTGACCGGCTGGTACTGGCTGGACGGGGCCATCGCCTGCCTGCTTGGCCTGAACATCCTGGTGATCGGTGCGAAGCTGGTTCGGCAGGCCTTTTCCGGGCTTATGGACGCTGCCAACCCCCAGCTCCTGGAGCGCATCGCGGCCCTGATCGAGCGGCACCGCAAAGCGCTCTGGATCGACGTCCACCAGCTGCGCGCTTGGAAATCCGGGGATTACGTGCACATCGATTTCCACGTGATCCTGCCCCGAGACCTCTCCCTGGAAAAGGCCCACCGCGAGGCCGAGGCCCTGGAAGCCCTGCTGATGGCCGAGTTCGGCCCCCAGGCCAGCGTGCTGGTCCACATGGACCCCTGCCGGGAGCCCGAATGCCCGGTCTGCCGGAAGACCCGCTGCGAGCTGCGCACGGCCGCGGCCGGACCGCCGGTGCCGTGGGACCCGGGCGATATGACCGCCAGCGGGCGGCCGGCCGAACGGCGCGCCGGCTCACCGGGTCGCGGCCGCGGGGATTGACTTTTGCCGTTGGCGCCGTTAGAGGTGGGGGCTCAGCAGGCGGCACTGGGAAGCGCCGCCCGGAATTACCCCACCACCACAGGAGCCATCCCCGTGAAGCGTTCCATGTCGATCTACATCGCGGCCGTATTGATCGCGAACTACACCGCCACCTGGTTTATCCCCCTGCCGCTCTTTGGTCTGGTTTCGGTGGGGACCCTGGTATTTGGCATCACCTTCACCCAGCGCGACCGGGTCCACCGACATGGGCGCAAAGCGGTCTACACCATGATCCTTGCGGCCGCAGCCGGCATGGTGCTCGAGTCCCTTCTCCTGGGCGTCCCGTGGCGGATCATCAGCGCCAGTTTCATCGCCATCGTGCTCAGTGAAACCGCCGACACCGAGGTGTATCAGAAGCTCCTGGCGCGCCCCTGGCTGCAGCGGGTGACCGGCTCCAACCTGGTCAGCATCCCCCTGGACAGCGTGCTGTTCAATCTCATCGCCTTTGCCGGGGTGTTTGCCCCGGGCATGCTGACGGCCATTGTCTTCGGCGAGATCGTCGCCAAGTTCGCCACCGGCGGCCTGGTGGCCCTCTACAAGGTCCCTGTCGAGGGGCGGTGGCAGGCGGCGGCCGGCCCGCTGGCGAAATAAACCGACCCCGCGCGCAAGCCGACGGCGGCCTGCGCACAGCCATTTGAGGGCCGGCCCTGCCATGGGGTCAGAAGGGCAGGATGCCGGTGTAGTTGCCGGGGGTGATGCGCCGCAGCTCGGCTTTGACGGCCTCCGGCACCGCCAGGGTGGCGATGAAATCGGCGATGGCGCGGCGGTCGATGGTCGCGTGGGTCCGGGTGAGGGCCTTCAAGGCCTCGTAGGGCTCGGGGTAGCCTTCGCGGCGCAGGATGGTCTGGATGGCCTCCGCCACCACCGCCCAGTTGCGCTCCAGGTCGGCCGCGATGGCCGCCGGGTTGAGGATCAGCTTGCCGAGCCCCTTGGAAAGGGATTTGAGGCCGATCAGGGTGTGGGCGATGGGGACTCCGATGTTGCGGATCACCGTCGAGTCGGTCAGGTCGCGCTGCAGGCGTGAAATGGGCAGCTTGGCCGCCAGGTGGCTGAAGATGGCGTTGGCAACGCCCAGGTTGCCCTCGGAGTTTTCAAAATCGATGGGGTTGATCTTGTGGGGCATGGCCGAGGAGCCGATCTCGCCGCTGCGGATCTTCTGCTGGAAATAGTTCAGCGAGATGTAGGCCCAGATGTCGCGGTCGAGGTCGATCAGGATGGTGTTGATGCGCTTGAGGGCGTCGCACAGGGCCGCCAGGTTGTCGTAGGATTCGATCTGGGTGGTGACCGGGGTGCGCTGGAGGCCTAAAGCGTCCGCGACCAGGCGGTCGGCAAAGGCCATCCAGTCGATTTCGGGGTAGGCCACGTGATGGGCGTTGAAGTTCCCGGTGGCCCCGCCGAACTTGGCCGAAAAAGGGATGGTTTGCAGGAGCGCCTGCTGCCGGCGCAGCCGGTCGACGAAAACATAGAGCTCCTTGCCCAGGCTGGTGGGGGAGGCCGGTTGCCCGTGGGTGCGCGCCAGCATGGCGACCGGCTTCCATTCCTCGGCCTTGCGGGCCAGGGCGGTGATGACCTCGTTAAGGGCAGGCTCCAGAACGGCCTGCCAGGCGGCTTTGAGGGCATAGGGCAGGGCGGTGTTGTTGATGTCCTGGGAGGTCAGTCCGAAGTGGATGAACTCCTTGAAGGCCGAAAGCCCCAGGGCGTCGAACCTTTCCTTGAGGAAATACTCGACCGCCTTGACATCGTGGTTGGTGGTCGCCTCGATGGCCTTGACGCGCGCAGCGTCGGTGTGGCTGAAATTTCGGTAAACGGCCCGCAGCGCATCCCGGCGCGCCGCATCCAGGGCCCGCAGGGGGGGCAGCGGCAGTTCGCACAGGGCGATGAAATACTCCACCTCCACCAGCACGCGGTAGCGGATCAGGGCGCCTTCGGAAAAATAGTCGCCGAGGCTCGCGGTCACGCGCCAGTATCGGCCGTCCACCGGGGATATCGCCTTGAGTGCGAAATCGTCCATGCCGGTTCTTTCATTCTGGTTTGATGGGTTTAAAGGACTGTCGCGGCAGCCGGCGTCCATCCGCTTGGCGGCCGCGCGGCGACCTGCGCCCCTGCTGTGACGGTATATAGAACCCGCGCTGGGGTTGTCAACCGTCTGTGCCGCGGCGGGTTTTTTGCGGCAGGCTTCCGATCAACCCCCGCCTTGCCGGGGTCGATACGCTTAAAAGGGCCGTGCAGCGGTGCCGGGCCGGGGAGTCAAAAAAGGAGCATGGCAATGGTGGCCTATGGGCTGTGGGGGCCGCCCGCGGGGCGGGCCAGGGTTATGGCGGCAGGGCTGCGGGTGACGGCATCGGTGGGCGTCTGCCGGATGTTTTTGGTCGCCCGGGAGTGCTTTCGCGACCGCTTGCTAAAGCACGCGCCGGAGGCTCCCTGAGGGTCTGGCGCGGCATAGAGGGTCTGCGGCCCAGGCCCAGGTCGTTTGCAACCCCTCTTTGGCATCGCCGGGGTGCAATCCGGTCCCTGCTGCTGGCCGCCGTCTGCCTACTGGGGTTTGCCGGGGTCTGCCACGGGTGGCGCTTCCAGCACGAACTCGAGGTGATCCGCCAGCGGGGCACCCTGCGGGTGCTGACCCGCAACGCGGCCACCTGCTATTTCCGCGGGGCGCACGGCTACGAGGGCTTCGAGCACGATCTTGCCAAAGCCTTTGCCCGCCAGCTGGGGGTCCGTCTGCAGCCGGTGGTGGTGGACACCCTGGGGGAGATGGTGGAGCGCCTGATCCGGGGCGAGGCCGATCTGATCGCATCCGACCTGGTGGTCACCCCGGCGCTCAAAAAACGCGTCGTTTTCGGTCCGGCCTACCGCAAGGTCCGCCAGCAGGTCATCGGCCGCCGGGGCGCGCCCGCGATCACAGCGGTTGACGACCTCGACGGGCTCCCGATCTGGGTCAAGGCCGGCTCCGCCCAGCAGGGCCTGCTGGAGGAGCTGCGGCGGGAGCGGGGCGGGATTCGCTTGATGACGGTTTCCGGTTATGAAACCGAAGAGCTGCTGGAGATGGTCTGGCAGAAGATCATCCCGCTGACCGTCGCCGAGTCCAATGTCGTGGCCCTGAACCGGCGCTATTACCCGGAGCTTTTGGTGCACCTGGACCTCCAGGCCAACTGTGAGGTCGCCTGGGCCCTGGCGCCGGGAAGCCTCCAGCTGCAGAAGGCGGTTTATCGCTGGTTTGCGCGACCGGAAACCCGGGCGCTGCTCAAAAGGCTCGACCAGCATTACTACGGCCACCTGGAAGCCTTCGATTACGTCGACCTGGTCAAATTCCGCAGCCGCATCCAGACGCGGCTGCCGCAGTTCATCCCCTTTTTCCAGGCTGCGGCCGAGGAAAACGGTTTCAGCTGGCTGCTGCTGGCGGCCCAGGCCTACCAGGAGTCCCACTGGGACCCCAAGGCCAAGAGCTTCACCGGCGTGCGCGGGATGATGATGCTGACCCTTGAAACCGCCAGCGAGCTGGGGGTCTCCAATCGCCTGGATGCCCGGCAGTCGATCTCCGCCGGTGGCCGCTACCTGGCCGATTTGCATCGCCGCATCGACCCCGCGGTACCGGAACCGGACCGGACCTATATGGCGCTGGCGGCCTACAACGTCGGCTTCGGCCACCTCCAGGACGCCCGCCTGCTGGCCGGCCGACTGGACAAGGCGGCCGACACCTGGCCTGCGGTTCGCGACACCCTGCCGCTTTTGCGCCACCGCAAGTACTACCGCGACCTGGCCTATGGCTTCGCCCGCGGCGACGAACCGGTGCGCTACGTGGATGCGATCCGGACTTACAACAAAATTCTGGCGCAGCAGCTGGCGCGACTCGCCGCCCGTCAGCCCATCGAAAGAAGTGAGGTGATGTCAACCGGCCATGGCGACACGCAGTGAGCGCCCAGACGCGGCCCCCACGGCCGCAGCGGTGCACCTCGCCGGAACGCTCGGCCGGCTGGGGGCACTTTACGGCCTCTGGTGGCTGGCCGCCCTGCTGATCCAGACCGCTGGCGCGCCCCTGCGGGCCCTCGGGCCGTCTTTCGGAGCGGCCGCGGCGGTTTTGGCCACGGTCTGGGTCGCGGCCCAGTTCACCGCGGGCTTTGTTGTCCAGCTGGCCCCACGGTTGCACCGGCGCCCCCGGCGGCGGATCGTCCTGATCGTCGGCAGCATCGGCGTGGGCCTGATTTTCTGGCTGGTCGAGCGGCTTGGCGGCGGCATCCACCCGCTGCTGGCGCCGCTGGGCAGCGCCAATCTGGTGGTCTTCGCCTGCCTGGTGGGCACCTGGCTGCCGGATGGGCTGCGGCGGCCGGCGGAGCTGGTGCCGGTGGGGGTCCTGATGGCCCTGGTGGACGGCGCCAGCGTGCTGGCCGGACCCACCCGGCGGATTGCGGAAAGCATTGAAACATACTATAAGGGGGGCATGACCGGCCCCCTGCCGGCCGGGGACGCGCTGCTGGTCAAGTCCGCCTTTTGGGGAAGCGGGGGCCTGCTGCCGATTTTCGGCGTCTCCGATTGGATCATGGTGGTCTTCCTGACAGGTGCGGCACTGAAGTTCGATCTGACCGACAACCTGGCCCCGACACCGCTTGGCGCCATGGTCCGGCGGGGCCGGACGGCGCTTTTTTTTCCGGTTGCGGCGGCGGGTTTGACCCTGGCCGTGTGGGTGGCCCAGTTCAGCGGGCGCCCCGTGCCGGCCCTGCCGCTGGTGGCCCTGGCGCATCTGGGCTGGTTCCTGCTGCGCTATCCCCACACCCGCCGCCTGAGCGCCGGCGACCGCCGTCTTTTGCTGGGGCTGCTGGGCATCGCGGCCCTGGCCTGGGCGGCCTGGTGAATTTAACCCCCACGGGCCGCCCACGGGCGCCGCTGCGGCGGATTCCCATCGAAATTCAGGAGAAGCGGATGAACCAGACCGTTTTGATCACCGGCGCCTCTTCCGGTTTTGGCGCGAGCAGCGCCCGTCTTTTCGCCCGCCAGGGCTGGCGCCTGGTGCTGGCCGCCCGGCGCACGGAGCGCCTGGAATCCCTGCGGGCCGAGCTGGGCCACAGCGTCCCGGTGCACCTGCTGGTCCTGGACGTCACCGATCGCCGGGCGGTCGCGGCGGCCCTCGGCGGGCTGCCCGATGACTTCGCCGCGGTGGATCTGCTCGTCAACAACGCCGGGCTGGCGTTGGGCCTCGACATGGCCCCGGAGGCCGATCTGGACGATTGGGAGACCATGGTGGACACCAACATCAAGGGGCTGCTCTACTGCACCCGGGCCCTGCTGCCGGGCATGCTGCGCCGCGGCCGGGGGCACATCATCAACATCGGGTCCATCGCCGGGGATTGGCCCTATCCCGGCGGCAACGTCTACGGCGCCACCAAGGCCTTCGTCAAACAGTTCTCCCGCAATCTGCGGGCCGACCTGCACGGCAGCGGCGTGCGGGTGACCAGCATCGAACCGGGCCTGGCGCAAACCGAATTTTCCCAGGTGCGCTTCAAGGGTGACGCCGGCAAGGCGGCCGGGGTCTACCGCGACACCCAGGCGCTGACGGCCGAGGACATCGCCGAGATCGTTTTTTGGGCGGCCACCCGGCCGGCCCACGTCAACATCAACCGCGTGGAGGTCATGCCCACCGGCCAGAGCTGGGGGCCGCTGCCGGTCCACAAGAACCCGCAGCCGACTGCCGGCGGAACGGTTCGAGGAGAAGTGCGTTGAAAATCAAAATTGCGCTGCTGCTGTCGTTCTGGCTGTCGGCGGCCGGCTTCGTCCAGGCCGCCGAAGACCCGCCCCGGGTGCGGCTGGAAACCAGCATGGGGGCCATCGTCTTGGAGTTGGACCCCCGGGCCGCGCCCCAAACCGTGGCCAATTTTCTGGACTACGTGCGTGAAGGGTTTTACGACGGGTTGATCTTCCACCGGGTGATCAAGGGCTTCATGATCCAGGGCGGCGGGATGACCCCCGACATGGCGCCCCGGCCGACCCGCGCGCCGATTCCCAACGAGGCGGCCAACGGGCTGCCCAACCGCCGCGGCAGCGTCGCCATGGCCCGCACGGCCGACCCGCACTCGGCCACGGCCCAGTTTTTCATCAACACCGTCGACAACCCCTTTCTCGACCACCGCGCCCCCACCGGGCAGGGTTGGGGCTACTGCGTCTTCGGCCGGGTGGCGGTGGGGATGGATGTCGTCGCGGCCATCGAGAGCGTGGCCACCGGCCGGCGCGGGGGCCACGGCGATGTCCCCCAGACGCCGGTGGTGATCCAAAAAGCCGTGCTGGAGCCCTGATCCGAATGTCGTTTGAGCGCTTCATCGGTCGGCGCTACCTGCGGATCCGGCAGCGGGAAGCGTTCATCTCCATCATCACGGTGCTCTCCGCGGCCGGGATCGCCCTGGGGGTCATGACCCTGATCGTCGTGCTGGCGGTCATGGCGGGGTTTGAGGCTGATCTCAAGTCGCGGATTTTGACGGTCGAACCCCATGTGCTGGTGATGCACCACGGTGGCCCGCTGACCGGCTACCGCGCCCTGGGAGAGAGGCTGGCAGGCATCGACGGGGTCGTCTCGGTGACCCCTTTCATCTATGCCCAGACCATGATGCGCTCGGCGGGTGGCATGTCCGGCGCGGTTGTGCGCGGGATGGCGCCGGATGCGCCGGTTCACGGGCTTCTTAGCGCGGACGGCCTTGCGCTGCCGCTTGAGTTGGCGCGCTACCAGCGCCAGGCCGGCGCGGGCGCCGCGCCCGGGATCATCCTGGGCCGGCTACTGGCCGAAAATCTCAAGGTGGCGCCGGGAGAGGCGGTCTTTCTGATTTCCCCCCGGATTTCGGGCGCCGCGGCCGGCCAGGTGCCGGCCATGAACCGCTATGTGGTGGCCGGGCTCTTCGAGTCCGGGATGCACGAATACGACTCCCACCTGGCCTACGTGGCGCTTGCCGAGGCCCAGCGGCTGCTGGCCATCGGGGATGCGGTCACCGGTCTTGAGGTGCGCGTGGATGACATCTACCGCGCCGCTGAGATTGCCGCACGCGTCAACAGCATCCTGGGCTTTCCCAACTGGGCGCGCGATTGGATGCAGACCAACCACAACCTCTTCGCCATGCTCAAACTGCAGAAGGCCGTGATGTTCATCATTTTGATTCTGATCGTGCTGGTGGCGGCCTTCAACATCTCCAGCACGCTGATCATGATGGTGATGGAAAAGACCCGCGATGTGGCCATCCTGAAGGCCATGGGGGCCACCAACCGCAGCATCCGCAAGATCTTCGTCTTCAAGGGGATGGTGATCGGCGCCGCCGGCACCCTGATCGGCGGCCTGCTGGGGTTTCTGCTCTGTCTGCTGCTCAAGCGCTACCGCTTCATCGAGCTGCCCGGCGACGTCTATTTCTTCACCACCACCCTGCCGGTGCGGGTGGAGGCCCTGGATGTGCTGGCGGTGACGGCCGCCAGCCTGCTGATCTGCTTTCTTTCCACCCTCTATCCGGCGCGCCAGGCCGCCCGGCTGCAGCCGGTCGAGGCGCTGCGCTACGGTTAAGCCCACGCGAAATCCCGTTTGGGCGCCGGCGCTCTGAGCCGTCGAAAGGAGGGGCCGTGTCCGCTGATCTTAGAAAAATCGACGACTTTCGCTGGGAGCTGCCGCAAACCGGTTTGATGCGGGTTCCCGGGATTATTTACGCCAGCGCCGCGATGCTGACCGGCAGCGGCCAGGCCGAAAGCCTGCAGCAGGTGGCCAACGTCGCCACCCTGCCCGGCATCGTCAAGGCCTCCCTGGCAATGCCCGACATCCACTGGGGCTACGGTTTCCCCATCGGCGGGGTGGCCGCTTTCGACTGGGAAACGGGGGTCGTTTCCCCCGGCGGGGTGGGCTACGACATCAACTGTGGCGTGCGCCTGGCGGGCTCCGCGCTTCTCGCCGAAGACCTGCGGCCGCGGCTGGAGGACCTGGTCAACGCCCTTTACCAGCAGATCCCCTCGGGGGTGGGGTCCACCGGACCCGTCAAGCTGAACAGCCGCGAGGAAAAAAAGGTGCTCTCCGAGGGCCTCCATTGGGCGCTGCGCAACGGGTTCGCCAGCCAGCGCGATTTGGACCACACCGAGGAGGGCGGCTGCCTGGCCCAGGCCGACCCGGAGCTGCTCAGCGAGCGGGCGCTGGAACGGGGCAAAAACCAGCTGGGCACCCTGGGCTCCGGCAATCATTTTCTGGAGGTCGGGGTCGTGGAGACCATTTTCGATGAGGCGGCCGCCCGGGCTTTCGGTCTTTTCGAGGGGCAGCTGACCCTGATGCTGCACACCGGCTCGCGCGGGCTGGGCTACCAGGTCTGCGACGATTTCCTGGCCGACATGACCCGGCACCTCAAGGAGTTGGACTTTCCGCTGCCGGACCGCCAGCTGGCCTGCGCCAAAATCCAGTCGCCCACCGGCCGGCGCTATCTGCGGGCCATGGCCTGCGCGGCCAACTACGCCTGGGTCAACCGCCAGATTCTGATGCACCGCGCCCGTGAGGTGATCATGCGGGTTCTCGGCATCGGTCCCCGGGAACTGGGGATGGAACTGATCTACGACGTTTGCCACAACATCGCCAAGCGTGAAGAGCACGTCGTGGACGGCCGCCGGCAGGTGGTCTGCGTGCACCGCAAGGGGGCGACGCGCGCCTTTGCCCCCGGCCACCCCTCGCTGGCCCCGGAATATCGCGCGGTGGGCCAACCCATCATCATCCCCGGCGATATGGGCACCGCCTCCTACGTCCTGGCCGGCACCCAGCGGGCCATGGCGGAAACCTTCGGCTCCACCTGCCACGGGGCCGGGCGGGTGCTCAGCCGCAACGCCGCCATCAAGGCCAGCAAGGGCCGGGCCGTGTATCGGGAGCTGGAAGACCGGGGCATCCTGGTGCGCTGGACCGGAAAGTCCACCCTGCGTGAGGAAATGCCCGATGCCTACAAGGACATCGACCAGGTGGTGGCGGTGGTCCACGGCTCGGGAATTTCGCGCAAGGTGGCCCGCCTGCGGCCCATGGCGGTGGTTAAAGGTTGACGCCCCGCCCTTTCGTATGCCCGGCCAGGGCGCGGGCGCCTTTTTTTGAGCATTGCGCGGCATTCGGACTGAAGGTTTCGAGGCCGGCACGCGATAGATACGGTAGCATAGAAAGGTAAAGTGCGCATTCGATGGAGCCGATATACGCCGTTAGCCTGGGGGTGGTCCAGGGGCTGACCGAATTTCTGCCGGTGAGCAGTTCAGGCCATCTCGTCTTGTTTCAGAACCTCTTTGGCTTCAGGGAGCCGGAGTTGCTCTTCGATATCAGCTTGCACGTCGGCACCCTGCTGGCCATTTGCCTGGTTTTTTTCCGTGAGCTGCGCTCGCTTCTGACGACCCTGCTGCGCCTGCCGCGGCTGCTGACGGCGGCCGGCGGGATCCGGCCGCTTTTTGCCGAAAACCAGGACGTGCGCCTGGCGGCCCTGATCATCTTGGGCAGCATTCCCACCGCTTTTCTGGGGCTGCTCTTTCACCGGGTCGCCGACCGGATTTTCGGCTCGGTGGGGATCGTGGGCGCCATGCTGCTGATAACCGGTACCTTGCTGTGGTTGACGCGCCGTCTGGCGGGGCGCAGCCGGTCGCTGGAGCAGGTCCACAGCGGTGATGCACTGACCATCGGGCTGGTCCAGGGGATGGCCATTTTGCCGGGCATCTCGCGCTCCGGCTCCACCATCTGCGCCGCCCTTTTTCTGGGAATCGACCGCGAGCTGGCCGGCCGCTATTCGTTTCTGCTTTCAATTCCCGCCATTATCGGGGCGTTGGCCCTGGGGCTGGACGGGTCCTGGGCGGCCTCCTCGGTTTCGGCCGCGATGATGCTGCTTGGCGGGGCGACCGCCGCCGTCACCGGCTACGTGGCGTTGCGGGTCCTGCTGCGGGTGGTGCGCCAGGGGCGCCTTCACCGCTTCGCCCCATACTGTTGGGCGGTAGGGCTGGCCGCCTTGGCGGCGGCGTGGCGCTAAAGATTTCAACCGTCGCTGGGGCGGGCATCCAACACGGAAGGAGGTCGCGGTGAACCCGGAGATGTTCAGGGAATACGATATCAGGGGAATCGCCGGCAAGGATATGGACGATGCCGATGTCGAGCTGATCGGCAAGGGCATCGGGACCTACCTGCTGGCGCGCGGCAATCGCCGCATCACTGTCGGCCGCGACTGCCGCGAGAGCTCCGAGCGCTACGCCGAGAGGCTGATGCGCGGACTGGTCGCCACCGGCTGCCAGGTGGTGGATATCGGCCTGTGCCCGACCCCGGTGGGCTATTTTTCCATCCGGCACCTGTCCGCCGACGGCGGTGTGATGGTCACCGCCAGCCACAACCCGCCGGAGTATAACGGCTTCAAGGTCTGCAGCGGGACCGATTCGGTTTTTGGCGGCCAGCTGCAGGAGATCCTGCAGCTGATTCGTGACGGCCGCTTCCGGCAGGGCCGGGGAGAGCGCGAAGGGTTCGACATCCTGCCACCTTACCGCGACTACCTGCGGGACACCATTCGCCTGGAGCACCCGTTGCGGGTGGGTGTTGATGCCGGCAACGGCACCGCCGGCCTGACCGCCGTGCCGCTACTCAAGGACCTGGGCTGCGAGGTCTTCGATCTCTACTGCGAGCCCGACGGCCGCTTCCCCAATCACGAGGCCGACCCCACGGTGGCCGCCAACATGCGGGACCTGCAGGCCCTGGTGCGCGAGAACCACCTGGACGTCGGCTTCGGCTTCGACGGCGACGGGGACCGCATCGGTGTCGTGGACCACACCGGCGCCCTGATCTACGGCGACCAGCTGATGATCATCCTGGCGCGTGAAGTGCTCTCCCGCAAGCCCGGGGCGACCTTCATCGCCGAGGTCAAGTGCTCCCAGACCCTCTACGACGACATCAGCGCCCGCGGCGGACGCGCCATCATGTGGAAAACCGGCCACTCGCTGATCAAACAGAAGATGAAGGAAACCGGGGCGGCGCTGGCCGGGGAGATGAGCGGGCACATCTTCTTCGCCGACCGCTACCTGGGCTACGACGACGCGCTCTACGCGGCCTGTCGCCTGCTGGAGATCCTGGCCGCCACCGACCGGCGCATCCCCGAGCTGCTGGCCGACGTGCCGCGCACCTTCACCACCCCCGAGATCCGGGTTGACTGCCCGGACGATCGCAAGTTCAGCCTGGTCGCCCGCATCACCGAGCATTTCCGCCGGCGCCACGACGTCATCGACATCGACGGCGTGCGGGTGCGCTTCGATGACGGCTGGGGGTTGGTGCGCGCCTCCAATACCCAGCCGGCGCTGGTCCTGCGCTTCGAGGCGCTCTCGGCGGAGCGTCTGGACGAGATTCGCCGGGAGGTGGAGGACGTCCTGCACCGCCTGCAAGCGGACTGATGTTGCGGGTCCCAACCCTTTTCAAGCACCCTTCAGGATTGCCCCATGTACCTGGACTTTTACGAACTCAAGGTCAAGCCGTTTCAGATATCCACCGACTCGCGCTTCCTCTGGCTGGGGGAAAAACACAAGGAGGCCCTGGCCACCCTCAAGTACGGGATTCTTGACAACAAGGGGTTTCTGCTGCTCACCGGCGATGTGGGCACCGGTAAAACCACCCTGATCAACGCCCTGGCCAGCCAGCTGGGGGACAATGTTCTGGTGGCCACGCTGCCCGACCCGAATCTGGAGCCGCTGGATTTTTACAATTTTGTCGCCGACGCCTTTCAGCTCGACACGGTCTTCGCCACCAAGGGCGCTTTTCTGATCCGCTTCACCCAGTTCCTTCACCAGACCTACAGCCGCAACCAGAAAGTGCTGCTGATCGTCGACGAGGCCCAGCGTCTGCAGTACGACATTCTGGAGGAGATCCGTCTGCTCTCCAACATCGAGAAGCAGGAAACCAAGCTGCTCAACATTTTTTTCGTGGGCCAAAGCGAGTTCAACGACACCCTGCTCAAGCGGGAAAACCGCGCCCTGCGGCAGCGCATCACCTTGAACTACAACATCGGGCCGCTAGACGAGAAGGAAACCGGCCAGTACATCCGCCACCGCCTCCAGGTCGCCGGGCGGGAGGGCAAAATTTTCGATGCCGGCGCCGTGCGCGGCATCTATGAATTCTCCGGCGGCTATCCCCGGCTGATCAATATCATCTGCGACCTGGCGCTGTTGACGGGCTATGTCGAGGAGGCCAAGACCATCGGCCCGCAGATTATCAGGGAATGCGCCCGGGAGCTGGAAATCAAGTCCCATGCCCCCGCGCCGGATCCCGCCCAGGCGCCGCCGGCCGCACGGCCGGTGGCGGAAAGCGTCGATCCGGCCAGGGTCGCCGCTCCTGCGGCCGCGCCGCCCGCGCCGCTGCCCCGGGCCGGCTGGAGCCCGCTGGACCGTTTCATCGGGCTGCTGGTGCTGGCGCTGCTGATTTTCATCACCTTTCTTTTCCTGCAGGACCGCCGGGCGTCATACGACGGCCGGCGCGATGTCCTCGCACCGCCGGTCGCCGGGGTGGGCCGGGAGGCCGTCGTCGGAGAGAATACCCCGTCGGCTGCTCCCCATCGGCCGGCCCCGCCGGCCGGCGCTGTTGCCGCAACCAGCCCCGCGCCGGCCCAGGCGCCGGTGGCTTCCGACCAGCAACCCGCCCTGCGGGGCGACGCGGGCGGGGCCGACAGTTCGGTTGGCGCACCGCCCGGGGAACCCCCCGCCCCCGTTGCGGCCACCCCCGCGCCGCCGCTGCCCGTGCCGCCTGAAAAAATGCGGGTCTTCTTCATGTACAATTCCAATGAAATGTCCGCGGAGGCCTACGCGACCCTGGAGCAGGCGGCCATGCTGCTCGCCCGCGACCCGGGGCTGCGGGTGACCATCAGGGGCTATACCGACAATGCCGGGGCCGCCAGCTACAACACCTGGCTGTCCCGTTTCAGGGCGCAGATCGTGAAGAGCTACCTGGTCGGCAAGGGGGTCGACGCCGAGCGCATCGAGGCCATCGGCATGGGGCCGGCCGACCCCGTTGCAACCAACGCTACGCCTGAGGGCCGCGGCGCCAACCGCCGGGTCGAACTGGAGTTTGTGGGCAGTCCGGCGGGGTAGGGCGCAGCCAAAAAACCGTCGCCGATGGCCGCGCAGTTTGGGCCGGCCTGCGGCACCAGGGGTTCACTCGTCCCAAAGGCCGGCCGTTTGTCCGCCGGCTGAAATTGCTGGCCAAGCGCGCAACTCTCTGTTAAAAGAGCGGACCTGCGGCTGAAGGCGCCGACCCTGGCGGCCTGGGCGATGGCGGCAGGCGCAAGCAAACAGATGGGTCCCGGCGCCGGATGCTCCCCGTGGTCCCACGGCGGATCAGAGGTGATGGGCAACCCAGGTCAGCAGCCCGCCTATCGTCAACGGCACCGCAAAAGTCCAACTGCCGTCCAGGGCCTCCCGCTAAAGATGCCGGGGCGCACCCGAAACCAGGTTCCGCTCACCCCCGGAGAGGCGCGCACCGCAAGAGGCGTTTTTTGTGAAAGCGCCCGGCGTGCCGGAGTGTTTGCGGGGCTAATCGTCGATTGAAACCATGCGAAAATGCCGAGCTTGCGGATCAACCTGATGCCCCAACGATATGGATAGACGCAGCCGCAGGGTGTTCGGGGTCCTTTTCCTCTCGATCTTCGCCGCCATCATGGGCGTCGGCATCGTGGTACCGCTGCTGCCGGTCTATGCTCGCAGCATGGGGGCCAGCGGTTTTTACATCGGGATGATCTTTGGCGCCTTTTCGCTGTCCCGCACCTTTCTGCTGCCTTTTTTCGGCCGGCTTTCGGACCGCCGGGGGCGCAAGCCGTTCATCGTCTGCGGGCTTCTCTGCTATGCCCTCATCTCGCTGGCCTTCATGCGCGCCGGCAGCGTGGAGACCTTGATCCTGGTGCGCTTCTTCCAGGGCATCGCCTCCGCCATGATCATGCCGGTCAGCCAGGCTTACGTTGGGGACATCACGCCGGCGGGCAGCGAGGGGCTGTCCATGGGGCTTTTCAACATGTCGGTTTTCTGGGGGCTGAGCGTCGGGCCGCTGGCCGGTGGACTGATCAGCGACCGTTTCAGCCTGGACGCCGCTTTCGGCTGCATGGGTCTCCTGGCGCTGGTCGGCTGTCTTGCCAGTCTTCTCTTTCTGCCGTCCACGCGCAGCGAGCTGGTTGTCAGCCGCGGCCAGGCGGCAATCTCCTGGAAGCTCCTGCTGCGCGACCGCGAGATCGCCGCGCTTTTCTGCCTGCGCTTCGCCTACACGGCCTGCATCGGGATCATCTGGGGGTTTCTGCCGGTTTTCGCCGACAGCGCCTTCGCCCTGACCAGCTCGGCCATCGGGGTCCTGGTGATGCTCGGGGTCTTTATCAGCGGCCTGATCCACGTCCCAATGGGCTACCTGGCCGACCGCCTCAACCGGCCGGCCATGATTATAGTGGGCAGCCTGACGGTCAGCGCGGCGATTTTGGGCTTCACGTGGACGCGCGGCTTCTGGAGCCTGTTCGCCGTCAATGTGCTTTTCGGCATCGGCGGTGGTGTCGCCATGCCGGCGCTGATGGCGCTGGCCGTGATCAAGGGCAACCGCACCGCCGCCATGGGCTCGGTGATGGGGCTGCTCACCATGGCCCACAGCCTGGGGATGCTCGCCGGGGCCCTCCTGGCCGGGATGATGATGGATCTCTTCGAGCTGCGCCACGCCTTCATCCTCGGCTGCGGGGTGATGCTGTGCGGCAGCCTCCTTTTCGGGATCCTCCAGCGCGGCGCCGGTCCGGGCGTTTCAAAAGCCTGAACCATCGATAGCGGCGCACGCCCCAACGGCTGTCTTGGGCCGCATCTCGCCGGGGCCGTCTCCGGCAGCGGCCCCCAAAAGTGAGGAATCCCCCAGATTGATGGAATATCACTGTCATGTCTCATAACCCGTCATATGAGGAGCTGGCGCACCAGCTGCGGCACTTCGAGCGGGAGCACGCGGAGCGGCTGCGGGTCGAGGCCGGGCTGGAGAACGAGCTCAGAAAATTCCGGACCTTGTATGACCTGGCGACGGCCATGACCGGTGACCGCCGTTTGGAGCAGAACCTGCAGCTGGCCGTGGACCGCTGCCGCGAGCTGCTGTGCACCGATACCGCCAACATCATGCGCCTGGAGCAGGAAAGCGGGGATTTGGTGATGCAGACCTGCGCCGGCATTCGCGACCCGCGCTTCGGCCAGCTGCGGGTGCCCGCCGGCAAGGGTCTGGGGGGCCTGGTGACCCGCAGCGGACGGGGCTTCATCGTCAAAAACTACGCCAACGAAGACCAGTTCGAGCCCCTCGGGGATGAGCTTATCCAGGCCGAAGGTCTGGTCTCCGGGATGGCCGCCCCCATCCAGATGGGGCGCAGGGTCCTGGGGGTCTTTTACGCCTTCAACCGCAGCATGAGCTATTTCGCCCAGCCCGACCTGGACACCCTGTCGCTAATCGGCAATCTCGTGGCCCTGGAAATCTCCCGCAAGGAGGCCCGCGGCCAGCTGCGTCGGGCCGGTGAGGAGCTGGAGGGGCGGGTGGCGGCGCGCACCGCCGCCCTGATGGCGGTCAACCAGCGCCTGGAGGCCGAAATCAGCGAGCGGCGGCGGGTCGAGACGGCCCTGCGGGAAAGCGAGGAGCGCTACCGCCAGATCTTCAAAACCTCGGCGGTCTCTATCTGGGAAGAGGATTTCGCGGCGGTGCGGGCCGCCATTGATGCGGTCGTGGACCGAATCGGCAGAGAGGCTTTCGCGGACTTCCTGGCCGTGCACCCCGAATTTGTCCGCAAGGCCGCCAGCCTGGTCCGGGTGCTGGAGGTCAACGACGCCACTCTGGCGCTTTACCATGCCGAGGGCAAGGATCAGCTCCTGGGCAGCTTGGACAAGGTCTTGGCGCCGGCCTCTTTTGACGCCCTGCGCGATCTGCTGCTGGCGATTGCCCAGAGGCGCCCGAGCTTCGAGGGGGAAGCGGTCAACCGCACCCTGGCGGGGGAAGAGATCCAGATTCTGATGCAGGTCAGCATCCCCCGGGAGAAGTCCAGGTTTTCCCATCTGATCGTCTGCATCAGCGACATTACCGAGCGCAAGCGGGCGCTGGCGGCCCTCTGGGACAGCGAGGAGCGGTTCCGCACGGCTTTTGAAACTAGCCCAGATGCCATCACCATCAACCGCGGCGTCGACGGCCGCTACATCGATGTCAACGACGGTTTCACCGCCCTGACCGGCTACGGCCGCGAGGAAGTTTTAGGGCACACCGCCGGCGACATCCAGATCTGGGCCGATCCCGGGGATCGGCGGCGCCTGGCCGCGGGCCTGCGCCGCCAGGGCTACGTCAAGAACCTCAAGGCCCGCTTCCGCTACAAGGACGGCAGCTGCAGGACCGGGCTGATTTCGGCCAACCGCATCAGCCTCGGGGGCCAGCCGCACACCCTGACCGTCGGCCGCGAGATCGAAGACCTGCTCAGCGCCGAGCAGGCCCTGGCCGAATCGGAGAAAAAGTACCGGCTGCTGGTGGAAAACGCCAACGACGCGATTTTCGTGGTGCAGGACAACGTCATCCGCTATGCCAACCCCACCACCCAGCGCCTGAGCGGCTACAGCGCCGCGGAGCTGGCGCAGTTGCCGCTCTCCGCGGTGCTGCGCACCGAGGAGACCGCGCCCGAAGAAGCGGCCCTGCAGGAAGGGAGCGGGGCCCAGCGGTTCTTCAGCGCCCAGATGACCACCCGCTCGGGTGGGGCGCTCTGGCTGCACCTCAACACGGTGCCCATCACCTGGGAGGGCAAGCCCGCCAACCTGCAGCTGGGCCGCGACGTCACCCGCCAGCGGCATCTCGAGGACCACATCCGCCAGGTGCAGAAGATGGAGGCGATGGCCACCCTGGCCGGTGGCATCGCCCATGATTTCAACAACCTGCTGATGGGGATCCAGGGAAACATCTCGCTGATCCTGCTCACCACCGATCCCCAGCAGAGCGCCTACCCGAAGCTGAAGAAAATCGAGACCTACATCGAGAACGCCGCCGAGCTGACCCGCCAGCTGCTGGGCATGACCCGCGGGGGCAAGTACGAGGTGCGGCCTGGTGATGTGAACGCCGTTCTGGCCAAAACCGTCCGGCTTTTCGGCCGGACCTGCAAGGAGATCCAGATCGCGGTCGACTGCCAGGAAAACCTCTGGGCCAGCGAGGTGGACCAGGGGCAGATTCAGCAGGCGCTGTTGAACATTTTCGTCAATGCCGCCCAGGCGATGCCCCAGGGCGGGGACATGCGCATCGAGACCCGAAACGTCGAGCTGGACGAGGACTTCATCCGCCCCCACCATCTGCCCGCCGGCCGTTACGTGCGGGTCAGCATCAGCGACACCGGCACCGGCATGGAGGAGGCCATCCGGCAGCGGATTTTCGATCCCTTTTTCACCACCAAGGAGATCGGCCGCGGCACCGGCTTGGGGCTTGCCTCGGTTTACGGCATCATCAGCAACCACGGGGGATTTATTCAGGTTCAGAGCCAAAAAGGGCAGGGCAGCACCTTCACCCTCTACCTGCCGGCCCACCAGCCCGGCGCAGGCGCTGCCCCCGCCGCCCGCTCCGAGCGCGCCCCCGGCGGCGCGGAAACCGTTTTGTTGGTGGATGACGAGGCCATGATCACCGAGGTCGGACGCGCCATGCTGGAAAAAATGGGCTATTCGGTGCTCACCGCCGGCAGCGGCGTCGAGGCCCTGGAGGTCTTCGGGCGCCAGCGGGACCGGATTCGTCTGGTGGTCCTGGACATGATCATGCCGGAGATGAGCGGGGGAGAGACATTCGACCGCCTAAGGGAGATCAGCCCCCGGGTCAAGGTGCTCCTGTCAAGCGGCTACAGCCTGGACGAGCGGGCATTGGGCATCCTGCAGCGGGGATGCAGCGGGTTCATCCAGAAGCCCTTCGACATGAAGCGTCTGGGGGCCAAGGTGCGCGAAATCCTGGACACGGCCTGCGCTTGAAGCCGGATCGGCCGGCGCCGGGCGTCCTCAAGGGACGCGCAGGGTGAGCCGCAGGACTTCGCCCCGGGTGCCGAAACGCACCGGGATGCCGGAGACCCCGACCCCGAAGCTGGTATAGCCGAGCATGCCGCCGTGGGTCCACGCCCCGGTGCTGATGCGCCGTGGCGCCCGGCTGTGGGTGAAGACTGGGCCGACGGCGGGCAGCTGGATCTGACCCCCGTGGGTGTGGCCGCAGAGGTAGAGGTCGGCCCCCCTCTCGGCGGCCTGGCTGTAAAGTTCCGGCGAATGGGCCAGAAAGACGATAAACTCCTCCGGGGGCACCCCTTCGAATGCCCGGGTGAGGTCGTGGGCCTGGTAGTAATGCGGATCGTCCACCCCCACCAGCCACAGGCTGGCGCCGTTGCGCTGGATGGCCAAGGATTCGTTCAGCAGAAAACGGATCCCGATGGCGTGCAAGGGCTCCAGCATCTCCAGGCAGTCGTGGTTGCCGATGACCGCATAGATGCCGTCGCTGGCGTGGATCGCCGGGACCAGTCGCTCCAGGTGGGAAACGGCGCGGGTGTAGGGCCCGGAGAGTTCTGTCCGAAAATCCCCCCCCAGCAGACAGAGGTCCACCGGTTGGTCCGCGACGAGATCGCGGATTTTTTCCGTCAGCCCCTCCAGGCCGTCCAGGTGAAGGTCCGAAAGGTAGAGGATGGTGTAGCCGTCAAATGCCGGCGGCAGCCCCGGGGGGCGCAAGGCAAGGCTGCGGGGTGCGATTTGGAGGGCATTTTGGATGCCCTTGCGGTAGAGGCCCATCAGCTGGAAAGCCGTTTTCAGCAGAAAATGGTAATAGAAGGCGTGCTCGAAGTTCAAAAAGGGGTGCAGCGGGTTGTTGGAGATATGGCAGGCGCGCCATTCGCGGAAGCGGGTGCGAATCCGCAGGGTGCGGTGGTAGTTTTCAAACGGCTGGGTCAGGAGCACACACTGCAGAAACCACGAGGCGCCGTAGGCCGCGACGCTGAAACACAGCACCAGTGAGAGCACCGCGGCGGCGCCCAGATCAAAAAAGGGTCCCAACACGCCAAACGGTAGGGCGCCCTCGAAGATCTGGTCAAGCCCCGGGACCACGGCGCCGCTGATTTTTCCCAGGCGCCGCTTCAGGAAACTGGAGATCAGGTCGCCGGCCATGCTCAACAGGGCGGCAGACATTCCCAGCCAGGCGGGCAGCCCCAGGTAAACCCCTGCGAGGGTGCCTATTGCCACGGCGCCCACCACCCCGCGGATGGTTTTGTGGCTGCCCAGCAGCGGCCGCCCGTCGCGCCAGCGCCGGCCGCCGTCCAGCGGTCGGCCCCACCGCTGGTCCAGGTAATAGGTGAGCAGGGCGGGCGTCAGGTTGATCGCCCACAACAAAATGAGGATTTTTGCGCCTGTCAGCATCTCGCGGCCCTTCCGGGGTGCCGCCCGGGGCCGCTTCAATCGGCCCGGCGGCGGGGGGTGGGGTTTGGGATTGCCGTGGGCAGGTCTTCAAAAGGCGGCCGCAGCCGGTTGGCCTGCTGCAGCCGTCTGAGGGCGGCGCACACCAGCCGGTCGGTGGGAAAGGCCATCGCCGGTGGCAAAGCGTCCAGCCCAAAAAAAGCGGCGTCCCGCGCGTCGGACCCGGCGGCCAGCCGGCCGCCCGTCGGCCGGCCCCAGAACCAGATGCCGACGGTGTGCTGGTGCGGGTCGTGGAAATTGGAGTGCACCGCGAAGACCGGCCCGATCGCCACCGTGAGGCCGGTTTCCTCGCGGATCTCCCGGCGTGCGGCATCGTGCACCGTCTCCTCCCACTCCACGTGCCCGCAGGGAATGCACCACTGCCCGGCGCGGGAGCCCCGGCGCTGGACCATCAGCAGGCGCTCCTCTTGCAGCACCAAAACGGCCACCCCGACGGTGGGGTTGCGGTAGTAGGTCCGGCTGCAGGCCGTGCAGAAGGGAAGCTGGCGACCATCCGCCTCGCGGGGTTGCAGGCGACGGCCGCAGTGCGGGCAGAACCTGAAAAGCATGCCGTATCTCCTGGTGGCTGGGCGTTCCGGCCGGACTGAAAGCGGCACTATAGAGAGCCATAAAGGCGCTGTCAACCCATGGCATGCGGGTGGTGCCCGGCCGAACGAAGCCGGAGTCGGGGGATCCCGCCAAAACCGAAAGGAGGGCTGCAGGTGACCTATCCCATTGCGCTGGTGCTCGGGATTTTGTTGGTGGCCGTGGTGTTCCTGGTGACCGAGTGGATTCCGATGGAGGTGACCGCCCTGCTGGTCCTGGGGGCCGTCGCGGTCGGTGGTCTGGTCCAGCCCAGCGAGGCCCTGGCAGGGTTCAGCAATCCGGCGGTGGTGACGGTCTGGGCGGTCTTCATCCTGAGCGGGGGGCTCACCCGCACCGGGGTGGGTAACGTCGTCGGCCGTCTGGTGGTGAGGCTCTCGGGCAGCAGCGAGGCCTGGCTGGTGACGGTGATCATGCTCAGCACCGGCGGGATGTCGGCCGTGATGAACAACGTGGCCGTGGCCGCCCTGATGCTGCCGGTGGTGATGGATATCGCCCGCCAAACCCGGCGGCCGGCGTCGCGGCTGCTCCTGCCGCTGGCTTACGGGTCGCTGTTGGGCGGGCTGACCACCCAGATCGGCACGCCCCCCAACATCCTGGTCAGCGAAGCCCTGCGCGACAGCGGCCTGACCCCCTTTTCCCTGTTCGACTTCACCCCTGTGGGTTTGACCGTCATGGCCGTCGGGACCCTCTTCATGGCCTTGGTCGGCCGGCACCTGCTGCCGGCCCACCGGGCGCCCGAAGCGGGGCGTGAAATCGATTTGCGGGAGCAATACGGTCTGGCGGATCGCATGTTCCGTCTGCGCGTGCCGGCCGGGGTCGCCCTGGTGGGCAAGAGTCTCGCCGAAAGCCGGTTGGGGACGGCCTTGGGCCTGAACGTGGTGGGCATTACGCGCCGGGACCGGACTCTGCTGGCCCCGGCGCCCTCCGAGATTCTGCAGGCCGGCGACACCCTGATCGTCGAGGGTCGCCTGGGGCGGCTGCAGCGGCTCCAGCACGAGCTGCAGCACTGGAGCGAGCTGAACATCGAAAAAGACCCGGTCGACCCGCGGCGCTTTTTTTCCAATGGCATGCAGGTGGCCGAGGTCACCCTGGCCGCGGACGGGCCGCTGGCCGGCAAAACCCTCAACGAGACGGCCTTTCGCAGCCGCTTCGGGGTCAACGTGCTGGCCCTGCGGCGGGGGGCCAGGCGCTACCGCACCCACCTTCAGGACCGGATTTTATTCGAAGGCGACCTGCTGCTGCTCCATGGCCCCGCCGATCACCTGGAGCGCCTGGGGGAGGAGCCGGGGCTGACCGCGCTAAATCCCATTTCAGCCGACGAGTTGCAGACCGTCTACCAGATCGGGGAGCGGCTGCTGGGCATGCGTGTCCCTGCAGAATCGGTGCTGGTGGGGCAGAGCCTGGGGGAAAGCCGGCTGGGGGAGACTTTGGGGGTGGGTGTTTTGGCCATCACACGTGCTGACAAAACCAGCTGGCTGCCCGACTCGGCGGAAGTGCTGCAGGCCGGCGACCGGCTGCTGGTGGAAGGGCGGCTGGACGATCTTTTCTTTCTGCGCAGTCTGTGCCAGCTGGAGGTTGAGACCGCGGCCGGTCTCGGGCCGAAGGCGCTTGAAAGCGGGGAAGTGGGGATGGTCGAGGCCATGCTGGCGCCTCACTCCGCTCTTTTCGGAAAGACCCTGCGGCAGTTGAATTTTCGCGAAAAATACAACCTCAACGTGCTGGCCATCTGGCGCGAGGGTAAGGCCTACCGCTCCGATCTCGGCAAAATGGCCCTGCGCTTGGGCGACGCCTTGCTGCTCTACGGCTCACGGCGTAAGCTGGGCATTTTGGGGCGTGAACCCGATTTTCTGGTTTTGACCGAAGCCGCCCAGGAGGTGCCCCGCATCGAAAAGGCCCCCGTCGCCCTGGCCGTGATGGGCGGGGTGTTGCTGCCGGTGGTGATGGGCTGGCTGCCCATCTACATCGCGGCGGTGATCGGGGCCGCCTTTATGGTGCTGACCCGCTGTCTCACCATGGAGGAGGCCTACCGGGCCATCGAGTGGAAGGGCATCTTTCTGATCGCCGGCATGATGCCCCTGGGGGTCGCCCTGGATGCCAGCGGGGCGGCCCGCTACCTGGCCGAGGGGGTCGTGGCCGTGGCCGGCCCCCTGGGGCCTCTGGCCGTGGCCGGGGGCCTGATGGGGCTGACCTTTCTGGCCACCTGTTTTATTCCAACCGCCGCGCTGGTGGTCCTGATGGTGCCCATCGTGCTGAACACCGCCGCCGACCTGCAGGTCTCGCCCTATGCCCTGATGATGGCCATGGCATTGGCGGCCTCGGCCAGCTTCATGACCCCCATCTCGCACCCGGCCAACGTAATGGTGATGGGCCCGGGCGGGTACCGGTTTGTGGACTACCTCAAGGTGGGGTTGGGACTCACGCTGGTGGTGGCCGTAACCGTGCTGCTGGTGCTGCCGGTCTTCTGGCCGCTTACGCCCTGACGGGGCTGTCGGCGGTCCCGGGCGGTTAGGGCTGAAAGCCGAGTCCGCTGAGGACGCCGGCCACCTTTTCTTCCAGCTCCGGTTTGTCGATGGGTTTGACGCAGTATTCGTTGGCCCCCAGTTTGACCGATTCCCGGGCGGTTTCCAGGGTGGGGTAGCCGGTCAGCATGATCACCTTGATGCCGGGATCGATTTTCTTGATTTCCGCCAGCACTTCGACCCCGCTCATCTTCTTGAGCTTGATGTCGAGGATCGCGAGGTCCACGCCGCCCTTGCGGATCCGCGCCAGGGCGTCCTCCTCCTCGGTGAAGGTATCGATCACGTGGCCTTTCTTTTCAAGGATGCGCCGGATGAGCGCGCCGGCATCGGGTACATCGTCCAAGACCAGGATTGTCGCCATGTTCATCTCCTTCCCGTGGGGGAGGTAAAAGGCCTCGGCAAAAAATAATTCCACATCTTGCTTGTCTTTTGTTCCGTCCTCGGCGTTACACCCGCCGGCGCATATCTCGATATACGCCGGCGGGTGTGCCTTGATGACGAACCAAAATCCTTCGCCATATTGTGGAATTATTTCTTACCCCGACCCTGTTGGGGGGTGAGTTCGCCGGGGGCGCCAGTTTAGGCGCCTTCTCAGCCGGGGTGGACCGCCTGCGCGGCGGGCTGTTTGCCTCCCCCATCGGGCTCCGGGACAGCGGGTTCGCCCGGGGCCGCCGGCAGGCGGATGGCAAATGTCGCGCCGCCGGCCGTAACGCCATCTTCGGCCGCCGGCTCGCCGCCGGGGCTCTCCACGGTCAGCCGCCCGCCGTGTTCTTCAACGATGCTGAAGCTCAGTGAAAGCCCCAGACCGGTCCCTTTGCCCACCGGCTTGGTGGTGTAAAACGGTTCGAAAATGCGGTCCTTTTTCTCGGGTGGAATCCCCGGGCCGGTGTCCGTCACCGTCACGATGACCTCTCGGGAGGCGGGGTCGAAGCGGCTGGCGATGGTGATGGTGCCGTCGCTGCCGATGGCGTCAAAGGCGTTGTTGATCAGGTTGATGAAGGCTTGTTTGAGCTTTTCGCGGTCGCCGATGACGACCGGCAGGTTTTCGGCCAAACGGCGCACCAGTATCACGCGGTTGATCTCCAGGGTGTGGGCCACCACCGCGAGGATCTCTTCGATGGCCTCGTTGATGTCCAGCGGTAAATGCCGGGTGTCGCTCTGACGGGAAAATTTGAGCAGGTCAGCGACGATTTTCTTGCAGACCTGGGTCTGTTTTTCAACCGTTTCCAGGTCCCGCCCGATCTGGCTGTCGCTTGGCACCTCCTCGCGCAGCACCTGCACGAAGCCCAGCGCGATGCCCAGCGGGGTGTTGATTTCGTGGGCGATGCCGGCGATCAACTGGCCGATGGCCTCCATTTTCTGGGCTTGGTAAAGCTGCTCCTGGATCCGCTTGAGATCGGTGATGTCATGGCCGGTGCACAGAAAGCCCGCGTGGCGGCCATCGGCGTCGTAGATGGGCAGTTTGACGACGTGAAACCAGCGCTCGCCCGACGGGGTCCTGGTGCGGGTTTCCTTGACCAGGGATTTCCCGGTGGCGTAGATGGCCTGGTCTTCGGCCTGGAACGCTTCGGCCATGCGGCGCGGCAGGAGGTCGAAGTTGGTCTTGCCGACGATGTCGGCCACATTCCGGTCCAGGATCTGGCCGAAGGCCTTGTTGACGGCGCGATAGGTGGCGTGCCGGTCCTGCAGGGTGATGAAGTCGGGGATGCCGTCAAGAACGGTTCGCAGCAGCTGACGCTGATCCTTGAGGGTTTTTTCGGCGTTGCGCAAGTCGCTCAGGTGGGTGCGCAGCGACAGCACCATGGAATCGAAGCTTTCGGCCAGGGTCTGGATCTCGTCGCCGGCGCAGCGTCGATAGACCGGGCACTTGGCGCAATCACCGATTTTCTGGGCATAATCGCCGGCCGCACAATACGGGCAGCGGGTGCCCGCCAGATACCAGCAGCGGTGGTAAACGTCCTGATAGGCGGGGCAGTCCTGGTTGGTGCAGCCCATGATCTCCCAGCAGTTCCGCTTGAGCGGCGGCGCGGCGTGGACCTCCAAATTGCCCCTGAGGGCCTCTTCGGTGGAGCGGTGCAGGCGCTCGATGCGCCAGGTCACGTGCCGCAGCAGGCCCGCGCCCACGAAGCCGGCCACCAGCAGGACGAATCCCGTGGACATCACCAGCACCCAGACCAGGTGCCCCACCGCCTGGCGCACCCGGTTGTGGGTAAGGCCCAGGCGCAGCGTGCCCAGCCGTTCCTCGCCGGCCAGAATCGGGAGCGCGAAGTCGTGGACCAGCTCCGCGCCGGTATTCAGGAACCGGATCTGAAAAGGCTGGTCGGCTGCGACGGCGTTGGCCGTCTTGAGGGAGGAGGGGAAGCCGCCCTCGAAGCTGTGGGCCAGGGGGGAGCCGTCTGCATCCTGGATAAAGGCGTAGCGGATCTCCTTCTCCAGCTGCAGGGTTTCGATCATCAGGGATCTTAACAGCAGAAAATCCATGGCCAGGGTCGGCTCGACGGCCTGGGCCGCGAGACTCGTCCCGATGGCGACCCCCAGTTTGCGGTTTTCCTGCAGCAGCGCGGTTTGCATGACCCGCATGACCACAATGCAGGTGATGACCCCCAGCAGCAATAGCATGGAAAAAAGACCGATATAAAATTTGGTGCGAAATCCGATTCGCATGATGGCCTTTCGTTGCGCCGCAGCCTGCGGGAGACCTCCCCGACGTCGCCCGTTTACGGTGTCTGGTCGAGGCCCAGGCGCCTGGCCAGCTCCCGCACGCTGTCAAAATCACCATCCCGGGCCGCCACGATGCCGGTCAGATCCGCCGCTTCAAGAATTTTACGGTCCTCGAAATTCAGCAGGTCGAGCTTCAACAGGGCGGTCGAGATGGTCTCCAGCAGGTGCGGGTCAAGGCCGGAGCGGGCTGAAAAAACCCATCCCGGGTACCAGGGCGTGGCGGCCACCACCCGCAGGTCGGAAAGATCGATGCGGTCGGCCAGCACCTCCAGGGCACCCTCGCGCACCGTGCCGATATCGTATTTTCCGGCCAACACCGCCATGACCACCCGTTCTTGTTTGCCCGCGACCCCCGGGGCGAAGGCGATTTCGGCGAAATCCGCGGGCTCGATGCCGCTGTCCCTGAAAAGCCCCAGGGGATAGAGGTAGCCCCCGGAGGAGCTTGGGGCGACCGCAATCCAGCGTTTGCCGCGGCAGTCGGCAACCGTTCGGATTGCGGGGTTGTCCGCCCGGCAGATGATCTGCCCCCGGAAGAGACGCCCGCCGTAGGACTCCAGCGCCGCGGCAAAGGCACGGTTGCCATAGCGCCGGGCAGCGGTGATATAGAAAAAGGGGTTGCTGTAGGTGATGTCGATACGGCCCTGGCCGATCATTTCCAGGTGGCGGTCGAAGGAATCGGGGAACACCTGGCGGAATTTCAGGCCGGTCTGGCGCTCGAGATAGGCGACCAGAAGATGGTGCCGCTGATGGGAGGCCCGATGGGTGTATTGGGGCAGGTAGGCATAAGTCACCGCCTCCGGGTCCTCGGCGAGCCGCAGGGCCTCCCGCTGGGACAGGTCCACCGTCAGGGGCTTTTCCTGGGGGTCGCACGCGGTTGTCAGCAGGCAGGCGAGGGTTAAGAGGCTCAGAAAAAAAGGTTGCATGCCGCCACTCCCATTTTTAAAAAAATTATGGCATCGGCGGCGGTCTTTGGCAAGCGTCTTTTCACGCCGGGCTGCGGGAGAATGCGCGCTTCCGCGGCGGGGCCGGAAACCGGGGCGGCATCCGGCGCCCGTCGCGGGCCGGCTGAACTCAGAACGCCTTGGGCGGTTTCAGGGGGTGCTCCCGGGTGGTCTGCACACGATCCGAAAAGAGCTTGGCGCAGGTGGGGCAGTAGCGGTGGTGGATCTTGACGTCCGGGTGCGGCAGGGTGCGCTTGTGGATGTGGTCCAGGAAGCGGGGGGTCGCGAAGCGCTTGCCGCAGCCCTCGCAGATGCTCAAGGGGTGCTGGCCGATTATCTCGTCGCGGATGCTGATGGTGCGCACATCCTCCGTGTCCACGACCCGGATGACCCCGGTCGGGCAGATGTTGGCGCAGGTGCCGCAGCCGATGCAGAGCCCCTCCACCGGAACCACGAAGTCGCGCCCGTCGCGCTTCACCATCTTGAGGGCCCCGGGGCCGACGATTTCCTTGCAGACCCGGATGCACAGGCGGCAGCGGATGCAGCCGTCGGGCCGCGGCCCCAGGTCAATATCGAAGGCATCGGCCAGCTGCCGGATTTTTTCCGATTGGGGTGCCATCTGCAGCAGGTTGCGGAAGGCTTTGCTGCGCGCCCGGACAACGCTTGGCGATCGGGTTTTGACCACCAGGCCGTCCTTGACCTTGAGGATGCAGGAGAGCAGGGTCCCGGTTTTGCCGCTGTGCACCGGCACCTCCACCGCGCAGAGCTTGCAGGCGCCGGAAGGCTTGAGGGCCGGGTGAAAACAGAGGGTGGGGATCGGGATGGCGTTGGCGCGCGCCACCTCAAGAACGGTCATGCCCTCCCGGGCTTCGTACTCCTGGTCGTCGATAACGATTTTCAGCATGTTACTTCTCGGTCTTTCCGGGGTTTGCAACCCGTCGCGCATGGATGCTTCATCAATCTTGATGAGGCGGTAAAGAATCAAAAACCAGACGGTTTCGAAAAAAGTTCAAGCTCAAGGCGCGCAAATCTCGAGGAGTGAGGCGTACTATTGTACGCCGCAGCGACTTCGAGATGCAGCGCAACGCAGAGATTGGGCTTTTTGCGGAACCGTCAGTCTTGGTCGGCCTCGTGCAGGTCGGAGATGTAGTCCTGCAGGTAGTGCAGCTCCGCCGTCAGGCCGTCGATTCGCTGACGCACCAGAGCCGCCAAGGGCAGGACGCCCGCCAGCCGTCCGGCGTCCACCACCACCAGATGGGTGGCATCCGCCTGGAGCACGGCGTCCACCACACTGGCCAGCTCTGCCTCCGCTTCGGCCACCACCGGCTGGCGGGTCATGACCTCCTGCACCAGAATGTCGCTCAAAGTCCGCCCCCGATGCGCCAGCAGGCAGTGCAGCACCTCACGCTCGCCAAAGACCCCCACCGGGGTTTCCCCCGCGGTGGCGATCAGGACGCGGGTCTGCGACGTCTGCAACTGCTCGATGGCCGCCGCCACCGTCCCGGTTTGCGGCACGCTGTGGTCGATATGATCCACTTGGCCCAGCAGGTCCTTGATTTTCATAGGCTTTTCTCGGGCGCCGGCGCCCGGTCTACTCCTCCAGCGGCCGCAGACAGTCCTGGGGCAGGCGGTGGGTACCCTTGCCGTCCAGGCTGACCTCCACCAGTTGATCCGGATCGTTGATCGAGGTGTCCGGGTCGGTGATGATCCCGTGAGCCCCGACATATTCGTCCATGTAGGACGCCCAGCCCTCGTCACCGGATTTGCGAAAAACCTCGACCCGCTGACCTCTGCGAAATGCCATGGCGCTTCTCCTTTCTTGCCGGTTGGGTGCCGCTTTCAGCTATAGCCTGAAGCCCGGCCGGATGCAAGGCCGGCCCTGGTCAGACCGGCATGATGTCCACGTTGGCCTTCGCCGATTCCTTGCGGGCGCAAGCATCGCAGATGCGCCGGTCGTTGCTGACGGAGACGACCGTGCCGGTTTTCTTGCGGATGAAGTCCAGATAGCGCGCCGGTCCCAGGGTCGCGCCGCACTTTTCGCAGAACAGCAGCTTCTGCCGGTTGAGAATCGTGCCGCACAGGGAGAGGATCCGCTCGCCTTCCCGGTCTTCCATCTGCATGGCGCCGGTGGGGCAGTTGGCGGCGCAGGCCCCGCAGGTGATGCAGCGCTCGGCGGTGATCCGAAAGTCGGTTTTCACCGGGTGGTCAAAGTCAAAATAGCCCAGCTGCAGGGCGTTGACCCCCATCTTGTCGCGGCAGACCTCCACGCACTTGCCGCAGCGCAGGCAGATATCGCAGCGCAGGCAGCGACGGCTTTCCTCGCGCACGTCGTTTTCGGAGTAGCCCAGCTCCACCTGTTGATAGGTAGTGCGCCGGCGGTCGATGTTGAGCAGTGGCATTTCGGGCCGTTTGAGGACCATCTTGGTGCTCGCGGGGATATCGAAATAGGCCACCCGTCCACGCCTAACCGGCACCGGCGGCATCTTGGGCTGGGGAATGCCGCACAGAAAGCGGTCGATGGAATCGGCCGCGCGTTTGCCGCCGCCGATGGCCTCGATCACGGTGGCAGGACCGGTGACGGCATCGCCGGCGGCGAAAAACCCGGGGATAGAGGTCTCCATGGTGACCATGTTGACCTGGATGGTGCTGCGCCGGGTCCACTCCAGGCCCTTCAGGCCGGTCATGCAGCTGTTGTCCACGCGCTGGCCGATGGCGCCGATGACGACGTCGGCCGGCATCACGAAGTCGCTGCCGGCAATCGGCACCGGGGACATGCGCGTGCTGCCCTCCTTGCGCACCAGCTCGGCCCGCAGGCACTGGAGGCCGGTCAAGCGGCCGTCCTCCCCGGTCAGACCGGTGGGGATGGTGAGAAAGGCCAGGCGCACGCCCTCCTCCTCGGCCTGCTCGACCTCCTCCTCGTCGGCCGGCATCTCGGAGCGGGTGCGGCGGTAGGCGATCGTGACCTCCTCGCTGCCCAGTCGCAGGCAGGTGCGGGCCACATCGATGGCCACATTGCCGCCGCCGATGATGACCGCCTTTTTGCCGGGCACCGTGCGGTCCCCCAGGGCCACGCGCTTGAGGATGTCGATGGCGTCCAGCACCTGGGGGAAGTCCTCCTCGCCCGGCATACCCATCTTGTAAGCGCTGTGACAGCCGATGGCGAAGAAGAAGGCGGCAAAGCCCTCGGCCTTGAGATCCTCCAGGGTCACGTCGCTGCCGAAGCGGGTGTTGAAACGGAATTCGACCCCCAACTCCTGGAGCATGGCGACTTCGCGGTCGATTACCTCGCGCGGCAAACGGTAGCGCGGGATGCCCACCATGATCATGCCGCCGGAGACCGGCAGGGCTTCGATCACCCGCACCCCGTAGCCCTTCAGTGCCAGGTAGTAGGCGGCGCTGAGGCCCCCGGGGCCGGCGCCGACGACGCAGACTTTTTGCTCCTTGGCCGGCCCCTGGGGCGGGTTCTTGTAGTGGCGTTCGGAAAGGGCGCGCTCGGCTGCGAAGGCCTTAAGGAATTTGATCGAAACCGGGGTGTCGATCCGTCCCCGGACGCACATGAACTCGCAGGGGCGGGTGCAGACCAGGCCGCAGACCCACGGAAAGGGGTTGTCGCGGCGGATCACCTCGATGGCCTCGGCATCCCGCCCCAGTCCGATCAGGCTGACATAGGTGGGGACGTCGATGCCCGCCGGGCAGGCCATCTGGCAGGGGGCGGGGGCCAGCTTGACGCAGTCGCGGGTGGCGCAGTTGTGGGTTTCGACATGGCTGCGGAACACCTCTTCGTGCGCGCTCAGGGCCGTCAGCACCTGACGGCCGGTTTCGACCCCGGCCGAGGACGGGGGGTCGTCCCGCAGGGAACCTGCCAACTCCCGGATGGCCGGTAGGTGGTCAGCCCCGGCGCGGCCCCAGGCGACGTCCTTGAGCAGATCGAGGATTTCTTCGGTTATGCGCCGGTTCCAGGGGGTGGCCATACGGCCTGAGCCAAGCGTCTCCTCCAACTGGCGGATGAGAGCGGTTACCGGGCAGATTGCATCGGACATGGTTTTTCCCTATATCGAATGGCGGCCGGGTTTCCCGGGCCTTGTGGCGCGGGTTCCCGGCAGAGGCCCGTTACAGATCGCTGTGCTCCAGGGCAGCGACCGCCTTGGCGTGGCGCTCACGGCGGATCTGGGTCATTTCCTCGACCTTGCCGAAATGCAGGCAATGAGAGGTGCAGATGGTGACGCAGGCCGGTTTGAGGCCCTGATCGACGCGGTCCATGCAATAGTCGCACTTGACGACTTTGCCGGTTTCCGGGTTCCACTGGGGAGCGCCCCAGGGGCAGGCCGAGATGCAGGTCTTGCAGCCGACGCAGAGGTTCTGGTCGACGAAGACGATCCCGTCGCTGGCGCGCTGCTGCATCGCGCCAGTGGGGCAGGCGGCCACGCACCACGGGTTTTCACAGTGAAAACAGGGCATGAAGATGTAAGCTGCGCGGGGCAGGCCGCCGACCAGCTTGGGGCCGACGGCGATGATCTGGCACAGCTTCGGCCCCGGCGGCAGGCCCTTGTTGGCCTTGCACTGAATTTCGCAGGAGTGGCAGCCGATGCAGTTTTTGGTGTCCTGAAACAGATAGTATTTGCTCATGCGTGATTTTCCTCCAGATGCCCGCCGACCGACCCGGCTGAGCGTCGTTTCAAATCCGGTCTAGGCGGCCTTCACCGTCACAAAGGTTTCGTGGTAGGCCGGGCTACCGCCGACCTTGTCGTAGATATTTTCCTGCAGCAGGCTGTCCGATATCCCGCGGTTGTATGCGCGCGCGGCCCGCTTGGCCTCGTGCCCAAAACCGTGCAGGATGAAGAGCGCCTCGGGGTGGATCAGGTCGGTCACGAAGGCCTTGACCCGGCCGCTGCCGCATTTGGAGGCGATTTCGATCTCGTCGTTGTTTTTGATGCCCAGTGCCGTGGCCCGTTGGGTGTTGATCCAGGCCACGTTTTCCGGGCAGAGTTCGTTCAGATAGGGGTTGTTCTGGGTGGAGACGTGGGTGTGCAGCGCCAGCCGCCCGGTTATCAGCCGGAATTGGTTTTCAGGGGGGCTGGGCATGGGGCTGTAGGCCGGAAAAGATTCGAAGCCGGCGTCCTCCAGGAGCGACGAGCGGAACTCGATTTTGCCCGACGGGGTTTTCAGTTTCAGCCCGTCCGCGCGGTCCCAGAAAATCGGGCCTTTGCCGTAGGCCACGAAGCCCTTGGCGGCGAAGTCGGCCTGGCTGAAGCCGGTGTCGGCCAACTGCCAGTCCACCAACTCCTCCATGCTGTTGTACGGGAAGAAGTGGCCGATGCCGATGCGCTCGCCGATCTGCTTGAGGATCATGGCGCCCTCACGGGTGTCGTAGCGCGGCGGCACCACCTGTTTGCGCAGAAACATCTGGGGGTTGAGGCCGTTGGCCTGCTGGATGCAGTCGGTGCGCTCCAGGTAGGTGGACTCCGGCAGGATCACGTCGGCGTACCAGGCGATGTCGCTGTAATTGATATCGATGGCCACGATCAGGTCCAGCTTTTCCAGCGCCTGCTTGGTCAACGCCGATTGGGCGATGGACATCAGCGGGTCCAGACGGTAGGCGATCAGGGCCTTGACGGGGTAGGGGTCCTCGTTGAGGATGGCAAACGGCAGCACCTGGATGGTGCCATGGTTGGGGTCCGGCAGTGGGAAGTCGGGAGTGCCGACCTTGTCGCAGCGGGGCACCGTGATTTTCGGGAACTGCTGGGAGGCCAGTTTGGCGGCGGGCTTGCCGCCGACCTCACCGGGACCTTTCTTGAAAAAGATCCCGCCCTTGGTCTCCACGCTGCCCATCAGGCTGTTGAGCATCAGGATCGAGCGGCGCATGTGGATCTCGTTGACATGGTGCGCGCCACGGTAGCCGTAGTGGAAAATCACCGACGGCTTGTCCTGGCTGATCTCCCGGGCCAAGGCGACGATTTCCCCTGCGGGAATGCCGGTTTCGGTTTCGGCCCACTCCGGGGTGTAGGGTTCCACAAACTCCTGGAGGTCGCTGAAGCCCAGCACCCAGCGGTTCACGAAGGCGACATCGTAGAGGCGCTCCTTGATGATGACGTGGATCAAGGCGTAATTGAGCGCCAGGTCGGTGCCCGGGCGGACCATCCAGTAGCGCTGGGCCTTGGTGGCGGTGACGGTCACGCGGGGGTCGATGTAGGTCATTTTGGCCCCGCCCTCCATGGCCTTCAGCAGGTTGTTGACCTCCTTGACCGAGATGGCCTCGAAGAGGTTGCGGCCGTAGAGCACGATGTGTTTGGTGTTCTTGTAATCGATGCCCATCTGGCCGTCGGTGTAGCCGAACAGGCTGCGGCAGGCGGTGTTGACCGAGCCCTTGCAGAGGGCGTCGTGGGTGAAGTGATTGGGTGAGCCGATGGCTTTCATAAACGTCTTGCTGACGTGGGTGGCCAGCTGGGTGCGTTCGCCGAGCGCCACGCTGTGGCCGCCGTAGGTTTCAATGACCTTTTGGAGCTTTTCGGCAACATAGTCCAGGGCCTCGTCCCAGGTGGCTTTGCGCCACTGGCCTTCGCCCCGATTACCAACGCGGATCAGCGGCGTCTGAACCCGCTGCTGGTCATAGAGCAGGGAGATGCCGGCCGCACCCCGCGGACAGAGGCTGCCCTCCATGCCGGCGACGTGTGGGTTGCCCTCGATCCAGCGGACCTGGCCGTCTTTGGCCTGGACCTTGATCGGGCAGCGGACTGAACACATAAAACACAGACTGTAGACCTCCTGTTCCATAAAACCCCCTGGTGCTGTTGCGCGTAATTAGGTTGTCGGTTTGCCTATTTTCCCGGGAGCGGGCCCCCCGGGTTTCGGGCTGCCCACGTCACGGCGAAAAAAAATTTACGTTTCGGGATCCCTCTGATATCCTCATTACCTCAAATTGATTCGATATTAAATACCAAAAATAACAACCGCCCGTTCTTCAGACGCCAGGTCGCCCTGGGAGCCGGGTTGCGGGGGTCAAAGGCCGCAGCACCGATATGATTCAGCGCATCGCCATCACCGGGCCCGAGTGCAGCGGCAAAACCTCCCTGGCAGAAGCGCTTGCCGGCCATTACGGGACTCTCTGGGTGCCGGAATACGCCCGGGAATACCTGGCCGCCCTGGGCCGGCCCTACCGTTTCGAGGACATCGGCGCCATCGCCCGCGGCCAGCTGCAACGCGAAGCCCGCGCTGCACACCGAGCCAAGCGCTTTCTCTTCTGCGACACCGAGCCGATCGTCGCTAAAATCTGGAGCGAGGTCACGTTTCAGCGCTGTGACCCCTGGATTTTAGCCGCCCTGGAGAGCCGGCCGTATGCGCTCTACCTACTGACCGATATCGATCTGCCCTGGGAGGATGACCCGCTGCGGGAGCACCCCACCCGCCGCAAAACCCTTTTCCGGCGCTATCACCGTGAATTGATCGCCCGCAAGCTGCCCTTTGAAGTGATTTCCGGCAGCCGGGGCGCGCGTCTGAGAAGGGCGGTCAGGGCCCTCGAGACGCGCTTTGCCTCATCGTGAGGCCGGCGCCGGCGGTTTTACCCCGACGCCGCTTTCTGCTACATGTATCCGAAAGCGGGGCTGCAGCCGCTTTTGCCGGCGCATACGCCGATCCTCCCGAATCCCGTTCTTTTTTGCCCCCAGCGCCGCTGGAGAGCGCCATGCACGCGATCCTGTCCGTTCTTCTGCTGTTGGCCCTCCTCTCGGGGTCCCCGGCGGCCGCCCTGGACGTCGATGCCATCGTTCGGGCGGGTTTCGATTACTGGCGCGGCCAGTCGTCGGCCAGCCTGGTGGAGATGACGATCCACCGGCCGCGCTGGCAGCGCACCATGACCATCCGGGCCTGGACCCGCGGCCAGGACCAGAGCATCTTCTGGATCATCGCCCCGCCCCGCGAAAATGGCACCGGGACCCTCAAAAAACAGCGGCAGATGTGGATCTACAACCCCAAGATCAACCGCACGATCAAGATTCCGCCGTCCATGATGTCCCAATCCTGGATGGGGTCCGACTTTTCCAACAACGACCTGGTCAAAAGCGACAGCCTGCTGCACGACTACACCCACGTCCTGATCGGCACCGGCACCCACCAGGGGCGCCGTGTCTACCATATCCGCTCGCTTCCCAAGGCCGGCGCACCGGTGGTGTGGGGCTGCCAGGAGCTGAAAATCCGGGAGGACTACATCCTGCTGGAGCAGACCTTTTTCGACGAGGATTTCAAGCCGGTCAAGGTTCTTTCCGCCGACCAGCTCCAGATGCTGGGCGGGCGCCTGTTTCCCAGGGTGTGGAAGATGCAGAAGGTTGAAACGCCGGCGGAATACACCCGTCTGGAATACCGGGAGCTGGCCTTCGACGTCGACTTGCCGGAGCGGCTGTTCACCCTCTCCGCCCTGAAGACGCCCCCGCGGTAGGCCGTCCATGATGATCGACCTTAAAATCGCCTGGCGCAACCTCTGGCGCAACCCCCGCCGGTCGTTGCTGACCCTCGCCGCGATAGCCTTCGCCAGCGTGCTGCTGGTCTTTATGCTCTCCTGGCAGCTGGGCTCCTACGATACCATGATCAACGCCAGCGTCCGGATCCAGACAGGGCACCTGCAGGTCCAGGCGGCCGGCTACGAGGAAAAAAAAGAGATCTGGCGGGTGGTCGAGGACCCCTCGCAGGTGGCGGCGGTGCTGGAGGATACGGCCGGGGTGGCGGCCTATACATTCCGGGCAAGCGCCTTTTCGCTGGTGTCCTCCCGCGAGAGGACCTACGGTGTCCTGGTGCGCGGACTTGATCCCGGGCGCGAAACGGCGGTCTCCAGCGTGGCACAGACCGTCCGCACGGGAAGGTTTCTTTCCGCGGGGGATGCCACAGGTGCCGTGGTGGGGGCCCTGCTGGCCCGCAACCTCAAGGTGGGGCTGGGCGACGAACTGGTGGTGATGGGGCAGGCCCGCGACGGCTCTATTGCCGCGGCGGTGCTGAACGTCGTGGGTATTTTCAGTTCCGGCCAGGATGATCTCGACCGCGGTGTTCTCCAGATGCCTCTCCAAACCTTCCAGGAGGCGTTCGCAATGGACGGGGCGGTGCACGCCGTGGTGGTGCGCTGCGATGAACTGGGGGCGGTTGCCTCGGTCCAGACGGCGGTCGCCGGGGCTCTCGGCGCGGCGGGGGCCGACCGTGAGCTGGTCGTGCTGGACTGGATGGCCCTGCTGCCGGGCCTGGTCCAGAGCATCCAACTGGACCTGGTCAGCGGCGTGATCTTCTATCTGATCCTGGTGGTGGTGGTGGCCTTCAGCATTCTCAACACCTTTCTGATGGCGGTCTTCGAGCGCACCCGTGAATTCGGCGTCTTCATGGCCCTGGGCACCTCGCCGGCGCGGCTGGTGCGGATGCTGATGCTGGAGTCGGCGGTCATGACCCTGACGGGGATCCTGGTGGGGATTTTTCTCGGCGTCCTGCTGACCGCCTATTTCCAGCATCATGGAATCGTGATCCCCGGGGCTGCGGAACTGCTGGCGCAGTATGGCCTGCCCGCGCGGATGCATCCGAAACTCTCCTGGCTCTCGGTTGGTCTGGGGCCGCTGGTGGTGATGATCCTGACGCTGCTGACGGCCCTTTACCCGGCGCTGCGCGTGCGGCGCCTGAAACCGGTGGCGGCCATGCGGGCGGTGTGAGGCGTTGGGGATCTACCTGCAGATGGCCTGGCGCAACGTCTGGCGCAACCGACGGCGGACCCTGGTGATCCTCACCGCGGTGGTGATCGGGGTGTGGAGCATGATCTGCGTCGGGGCGCTCTCGCGCGGGATTGCGGACCAGATGGTGCAAAACGGTATCGCCACCCTCACCGGCCACCTGCAGATCCACCGCCGGGGCTTTCGCAGCGATCCGGTGGTGGAAAACAGCATGACCGATCCCGCTGCCGTGCTGGCGCGGCTGCCGGCGCTTCTGCCGCCGGGCAGTCGGTGGAGCGTGCGCGTGCGGGTGAATGCGGTGGCCGCCAATGCGCGCCACTCCGGCGGAGTCACCCTGGTGGGGGTCGACCCGGCTCGGGAGGCGCAGGTTTCCTTTATCGGCGGCGGGGTCACCACGGGCGTGTTTCTTCCGCCCGATGTGCCCTGGGCGATCGTGGTGGGACGTGCCCTGGCCGAGCAGTTCGACACCCGGCCGGGACGTAAGTTGGTCTTGATGAGCCAGGACACGGAGCGGGAGATTGCCTCCCGGGCCTTTCGCATCACGGGCGTTTTCGACGCCGAGATGGCCGCCACGGAAAAGCAGTTCGTTTTCGTGAATCTGGCGCAAGCCCGCGAGATGTTGAAGCTCGGCGGGGGGGCTTCGGAGGTGGCGATCGTGCTGCCCGACCCTCGGCTGGTGGATACCGTCGCCCACCGCCTGCGGACCGCCCTGGCGTCGGAGCGCTGCGAGGTCCACACCTGGCAAGAACTCCTGCCGCTGGTGACCGCCATCCTGAAGATGTACGACGTTTTCATCTTCCTGTGGTTTCTGGTGGTCTTCGTCGCCATGAGCTTCGGGATCGTCAACACCACCCTGATGGCCGTTTTTGAGCGCATCCGTGAATTCGGGCTGCTGCGGGCTCTCGGCATGAAACCCTCGGGGATCGTGGCCTCGGTGCTGACCGAATCCCTGATGCTGCTGGCCCTGGGCAGCGGTCTCGGCAATGCCCTGGGCCTGGCCTCGGTCCTGGCGCTTTCCGAGCGCGGCATCGACCTTTCGGCCATGGCGGCGGGTTTGGAGTTTGCCGGGATGGGGCGGGTGATCATACCCCGGATCGTCACCCTGGATCTCGCCCTGGCCAACGGGGTGGTGCTCGTGCTGGGGGCGGTCGTCAGCGTCTATCCGGCCCTCAAGGCGGCCCGCGTCACCCCTGTCGAAGCCCTGAGCCACACCTGAGGCGGCGTTTTAAAAGCCGCCGGCTGGGCTGCGGCGCCATCGTGGAGTAAGGCGGATGGACCTCGTCGTGTGCAATGATATCGTCAAACGCTATCACCAGGGGCGGGTGCAGGTCACGGCCCTCAACGGGGTCAGCCTTGCCATCGAAAGGGGCGCCTTCATCGCCCTGGCCGGGCCCTCGGGGTCGGGCAAGACCACGCTGCTCAACATCATCGGCGGTCTGGACAGTGCCGACGAGGGCAGTGTCCGGGTGGAGGGCCGCGAGCTGGCGCACCTGACCCCGGCGCAGCTGGCCGAAATGCGGCTGCGCAAGGTGGGGTTCGTTTTTCAGGCTTACAACCTCATTCCGGTGCTTTCGGCGCTTGAAAACGTGGAGTTTGTCATGCTGCTGCAGGGCATGCCCGCGGCTGAGAGGCGCGCGCGGGCCCGGGCGATCCTGGCGGAGGTGGGGTTGGGGGAGATGTGCGACCGCCGACCGGCGGAACTCTCCGGCGGCCAGCAGCAGCGGGTGGCCGTGGCCCGCGCGATCGTCGCGGCCCCCACGATCGTGCTGGCGGACGAACCCACCGCCAACCTGGACTCCAAGGCCGGCAAGGGCCTCCTGAGTCTGATGGCGGAGATGAACGCCAGGAAAAACGTGACCTTCGTTTTCTCCACCCACGACCGGATGGTCATGGACTTCGCCCGGCGTCTGGTTTTGCTCCACGACGGGCGGGTGGCCGAGGACCGGGTGAAGTAGGAGGCATTTGGCAGGCGATGGGGGCAAAGCCGGTCAGAGCGGACGGGTGCTTTCCCATGGGCCGCGGCGGCCTTCCGGCCGCGCTGGTGACTCTGGTGCTGGTGCTTCACGCGGCAGCCGGCTGGACGATGAACACTGAATCCGGGGACGCGGCCGCACCTGCGACGGTCGAAGCGCAGTGGGGCGGGCACCTGAAGCTGCGGGGCAGCGTGGCGTGGCCCCGGTCGGACACCCTCTACGGCGAGCTGGACACCAACCCCTGGCTGGACGGCAACGGGGAATTCCGTTTGAAAAACAAGCTCTTCTTTGGAAAACAGGCGGTTTTCGAAACCCACTACGAGGCCCTGTTCGCAGGGGGGGACACCCGCCGGCGGACCAATGCGCTGGCCCTGTCCAGCGCCGGCAGCACCGTCCGCTCTTTCGTCGTTCCCCGCCAGCTCCAGGACGATCGCCGTCTGCTGGACCTCACCAGTACCATCGCGGAGAATGACAGCACCCTGGTGTTTCAACGCCTGGACCGCCTGTCGCTGACCCTCACCCCGTCCTGGGGGCTGGTGCGCGTGGGCCGCCAGGCCGTGACCTGGGGCAACGGCCTGGTGTTCAACCCCATGGACCTCTTCAACCCCTTCGCTCCGGTGCAAATCGATCGCGACTACAAGGTCGGCGACGACATGGCCCTTGTCCAGGCGGCGTTGGGTGCCGGCGCCAGCGGCCAGATCCTCTATGTTCCGCGGCGCAATCCGGACAGCGGCGACGTGGGCTGGAACCAGAGTTCGCTTGCCGGAAAGACCCATTTCGCCGGGGGGCCGGTGGAATGGGACCTGATGGCCGCGCACCACTACGGCGACCAGGTGGGCGGCATCGGCAGCAGCGGCTACCTCGGCGATGCCGCCTGGCGCGCGGACGGCACCTGGACGTTTCTGGAAGACGGCGGCGGTTTTGCGGCCTTCGTCGCCAACCTGGACTATTCATGGACCCTCTTGGGGAAAAACTGGTACGCTCTGGCCGAATTTTATTACAATGGCCTCGGGGTTTCGGACCCCCGCGAGGCCCTGGAGGACCAAGACCTGCGGCTGCGCCTGGAGCGGGGTGAACTCTTCACCCTGGGACGCTTCTACCTGGCCGGGTCCCAGCGGGTGGAGCTGCACCCGCTGGTCAACGTGTTTTTGACGGCCATCGTCAACCTGGGGGACCCCTCGGGGATCCTCCAGCCGCGGATCGTGTGGGATGCCGCCCAGAATCTGCAACTGACCGGCGGCCTGAATCTCTTCTGGGGCGGGCCGGGCACCGAGTATGGCGGGGTGGTGCCCCCCGACTCCGGCCTGCGCCTGCGATCGCCGGAGAGCGCCTACCTGTGGGTCAGCTACTTTTTCTGACACCCCGGTTCGATCGCCCGGCGGCCAAGGGTCGCGGTCATTGTCACCGTCCTCCTGACTGGCAAGCCCACCGTTTTAAAAAAGAATTGACCCGACCCCCGGCAGGGCGCTATGGGTTGCCTAAAAATGAGTTATATCTCATTTTGAATCTAATCTTTCCCAGGAGGCGCTCCCTATGGCGACCGAAATCTGCATTGCTGAACTGGACAAGTTATTGCGAAACTGGAAGGACACTCCCCAAAGAACCAAAAAGGTTTTTATCGATCTCCAGGACCATCTATCCCAAAAAAGCGATCTGACCTTCGACTTTGTCGCTCGGCCCGGCGTATCGTATTCACTGCGGGCCAAACATCACCGCCAGAGCCAGCGCCCGCTGTTCGCCATGGTGGATATCATCGACGACGATCCCGACCAGCGCTGGCTCTCCGTTTGCTTTTTCGGCGAGATGATTACCGACCCGGATGAACTCGGTGACTTTGTACCGGAGGGCCTGCTGGGCGAAGATGCCCATTGCTTCGATATCGAGGAATGGGATGAGGGCCTGTTGCAATACGTGCGCGATCGCCTCGACGAGGCTTACGACCATGCGGCAAAGGCAAGCTCCGGATAGCTGTCTGCGGACCTTTGGCCTCGCTTTAGAGTGCAGATTGAAGGTTGGCGGTTGGAGGCTTGGCCTGACGGCCAAGTTCGGTTGGAGGCGAATGCCTGGCGGCAGGGCATCAAGCTCAAAGGCGCGAGTGCCGCTATCCGTCGGTCCAACCGGGGCATTTTTCTGGGGCGGAAGGAAAACGACATGGATGCGATGATGATCGATACAATCGGGCCGGTGACGGCGGGCAGCCGGCCGCTGGCGGCGGTGGAAATGCCGGTGCCCGTGCCCGGGGTCGGCGAGATTCTGATCCGGGTGGCGGCCTGCGGGGTCTGCCACACCGAGCTGGATGAAATC
>JAJDNY010000032.1 GCA_022340425.1 Desulfobacteraceae bacterium
CCCTCGCGCCCCACAACGTCACCTTCCAGGTCAAGGACGAGGAGCTCGACCAGGTCTTCAACTGGTAGCCGACCTGCGGGCCGCAACCCCGCACCCGCAACAGAACAGCCAAGGGGGAGCCGGCAACGGCTCCCCCTTGGCTGTTCTGGCCCCATGGCTATTCGGACCACCCCGCCTTTTTCAGGACGCCCCCCGCTAGACCGGCCCCCGGCCCGTGACCGCCGTGGGCCTCGCCGGCCGGATCGATTTCCTTGAGTTTGCGGTAGAGTGTCTTGCGTCCGATGCCGAGAATTTCGGCCGCCTGCCCGCGGCTTCCGCCGACGAATTTCAGCACCCGCAGGATGTGCTGCCGCTGCAGGTCCTCCAAGGACAGAAACGGCGCATCCAACGCCCCTTCGCGGCCGGCATCGACCAGTTCGCGCGGCAGGCTGCGCTCGGTGATCAGGTCGTTTTCGGCCAGGATGATCCCACGCTCGATCACGTTCTGCAGCTCCCTGACATTGCCCGGCCAGTTGTAGCCCAGCAGACACTGCATGGCCTTCTGGGAGATGCGGCAGCGCCCCCCCCCCGGGCAGAGCCGCGCGAGAAAATACTCCACCAAGGCCGGAATGTCCTCCTTGCGGTCCTTGAGGGGCGGCAGGTTGATGTTGAACACGTTCAGGCGGTGGAAAAGGGCCTGGCTGAAGCGGCCGCTCTGGACCTCATCGGTGAGGCAGCGGTTGGTGGCGAAGATGAAGCGAATGTCCACGCGCCGCTCGTCCTTGTCGCCCACCCGGCGGTAGGTCTGGTTTTCCAGCACCCGCAGCAGAGCGCTTTGCACCTCCAGGGACAGCTCACCGATTTCATCCAGAAAAAGGGACCCCTTGTGGGCCACGGCCAGCAGCCCGTCGCGGTTTTCGTGGGCGCCGGTAAAGGCCCCCTTGCGGTGGCCGAAAAGTTCGCTGCGAATCAGGCTCTTTTCCAGGGTCCCGCAGTTTTTGGTGACCAGCGGGTGCTCGCTGCGCGGGCTCAGCCGGTGGATCGAGCGGGCGACCACGTTCTTGCCGGTGCCGCTTTCCCCGGTGATCAGAACCGGCACCAGGGTCGGGGCCACCTTGGTGATCAGGAAGCGCACCTGCTCCATCTCGGCCGAATGGCCGATGAGTTTGCGGGGGCCCAACACGGTCTGGGAATGGCGCAGCAGACGGTTTTCGCGCTCCAAGCTGACCCGCTGGAAGGCCCTTTCGATGAGAATTTCGAGCCGGTCCAGATTGAACGGCTTGGCCAGAAAATCGTAGGCCCCCATTTTCATGGCCTCCACGGCGCCCTCGATGTCCGCGTAGCCGGTGACCATGATGACTTCGACGTTGGAATCGGTCTCCTTGATCTTCAGCAGCAGCTCCAGCCCGTCGCCGTCGGGAAGCCGCATGTCCAGCACGACCACATCGAAGGTCTGCTGCCGCAAGAGATCCTGCGCCTCGCGCACGCTGGCCGCAGTGGTGATGCGCCGCCGGGGGGAGGCCAGTTCCTTCTGGGCCAGGCGACGAATGGATTTTTCATCGTCGACCACCAGGATCTGAATCTCTTCAAAAGGTCGCTCCATGACACTCACCGGTAGCGGGGCAGCCTGACGGAAAAGGTCGACCCGCGGCCCAATTCGCTCGCCACCCGTATCTCTCCGCCGTGCTGCCGGATGATGTTGTAGCAGGTGGACAGCCCCACCCCGGTTCCCTGCCCCGCGGGTTTGGTGGTAAAAAAAGGCTCGAAGAGTTTGGCCATGTGGTCCGGGGCGATCCCGCAGCCGGTGTCGACCACCTCCAGCACCACCTCCTCTTTGCCGCTCTGGGCCGTCCGGAGGGTGATGTGGCCGCCGCTGCGGATGGCATCCAGCCCGTTGAGCACCAGGTTGAGCACCACCTGTTTGAGCTCCGGCGCCACCCCGCGTGCCTGGGGCGATGCGGCGGCCAGGGCCAGGCGGATGGCATCGGCGGGATAGCGCCGCAGCCGGTGCTGGAGCAGCTTCAGGACGTCGTCCACCAGCTGGTTGAGATCCACCCGGGTGAATTCGGCATTCTGCCGCGGGCTGAAGGTCAAGAGGCCCTGCACGATGTCCCGGCAGCGGTTGCATTCGTTCAGGATGGTGGCCACATATTCCTGGAAATCAACGGCCAGGTCCTGGAAGTCGTCCGTTTCCGCCAGGGCCGCCTGCAAGCGCGGCAGCCGGCGCTTCAAGCCTTCGGCAAACCCGCTGATGGCCGCCAGGGGGTTGTTGATTTCGTGGGCCACGCCGGCAGCCAGCAGGCCGATGGTGGCCATTTTCTCGGCGTGGTAGAATTTGGCCTGGTATTCTTTTTCAAGGGTCACGTCGCGCTTTACGATCAGAATGCTGGCGGGTTTGCCGTGGGCATCGCGCAGGGGGCTGGCGGTGATTTCAAATTGGCGGTTTTTGCCCATCAGCGGCAGGATCACCGTTTGGCGGCAGACCTGGTTGGTGCGCTGGGCCTCCAGCAGCGGACACTCGGGGCAGGGGCGGCTGCGGTTGCGAAAGGTGCGGTAGCAGAGGGCGTTGCGGGGGGCGGCGATGGGAAAGAGCTTGAAGAAGCTCTGGTTGACTGTCCGGATCTTGAAATCCAGCGAGACATCGGCGACGATGTCGGTGATGCCGTCCAGGATCGACTGGATCTCCTGGCGCTTGGCCTCCAGCTCGAGGTTGAAGGCCCTGAGTTCACCGATCTTGATCTGAACTTCCTTGAAAAAGCCCAGCTTGGTGTGCCCCAGCCCGACAAGATCTTCAATCGTGGTCTCTTTTTTCATTACCAGGCGTCTTCGCAGATTTGCAGCATGTCCTCCCAGGTGGCGTCGCGCGGGTTGGTCAGCAGGCAGGCGTCGTTGGCCGCCATCCGGCAGACCTGGGGCAGGGTGGCAGGATCGGTGACAATATCGCGCAGGCGGGTGGGGATCTTCAGGGAATGGCAGTAGCCCGCCAACTGATCGATTCCGGCCAGGGCGGTGGCCTCGGCGCTGCGATGGCGTTTGCCGATCACGATTTCACCGATATCGGCCAGCTTGTCGGGGCAGGCCTGCAGGTTATAGCGCATCACCGGCGGAAGCAGCACCGGATGGACCATCCCGTGGACCACATCCAGCATGCCCCCCAGGGAATGGGCCAGGGCGTGCTCCATCCCCAGGCTGGCGTTGCTGAAGGCCATGGCCGCCGAGGTGGCCGCGATCCCCAGCTGTTCCAGGGACTCCAGCGAGCCGCTCTTCAGCGCGGCCGGCAGGTGCTTGATGATGAGATCGATGGCCTTGAGGGACTGGTTCTCGGTCAGCGCGAAGGCCAGGCGCGAGACGTAGGACTCCACCGCGTGGGCCAGGGCGTCGATGGCGGCGGCGATGATCAGGTCGCGCGGTTTGGTGGTCAGCACGGTGGGGTCGATGATGGAGATGTTGGGCACCAGGGTGCGGCTGATGATGGACATTTTGACATGCCGCTGCTGGTCCGTGATGATCGCAAACTGCGAGATGTCCGCACCGCTGCCGGCGGTCGACGGGATGAAGACCATCGGCGGCAGCGGCCGTTGGATGCGGTTGGCGCCCTCGTAATCCTGGATGGTGCCGCCGTTGCTGGCCAATAGGGCGATTCCCTTGGCCGCGTCCATGGGGCTGCCGCCGCCAAGAGCGATGACCACGTCGCAGCCCTCGGAGAGGTAGCGCGAGGCCCCCTCGCTGACCTGGTAGTCTCGGGGATTGGCGGTGACGTCGTTGTAGAAGACCCATTCCAGGCCCTCCGCGTCCAGGATGTCCAGGACCCGCGCAACCCAGCCGGCGCGCTCCAGGCCGGGATCGCTGACGAAGAAGACCTTCTCGCCCCCAAGGCGCCGGGCACACTTTGCGGTGTAAGCGAGGCTGCCATGGCCGAAGATGATCTCGGGTATCGAAAATTTACTGGTCAGCATGGCGCGACTATAGAGGCCCCGCCCGGCGATGTCAAGAACTCATAAAAACCAATCGCTTACGCCCACTGGGGTGGCATCCCGCGAGGATCGGCGACGAACGCGGCGGATTTTTTGACCCATTCGGGGGGCACCTGCGGGTCATCTTGACCCACCACCGCCCCCCGGCCTGCCCACAGCCGGGCGGCCGCAGGAAATCACCGCCCGCCAATAGGTGCTCCTACAAATTTTTTTTCGATCTTTTTTCAAAAGCTTAACACCATTCAGTTTCTGTTCGCACACCCAGCGCAACAGCTTGGCCCCCTGCTTGCTATATGCATACGGCAGAAATCCAACGCACACCAACCCAAACGAACAAGGAGGTAGGACATGGCTATCAGGGAGCAAGTTTACGGTTTTTTCATTCCCACGGTGACCCTCATGGGGATCGGCGCCTACAAGGAAATCGGCAACCAGATCAAGACCCTTGGCGGCAAGAAGCCGTTTATCTGCACCGACAAGGGCGTTCAGGATGCCGGCATCGTGGACCAGGTGCTGGAGGTCATCAAACAGGATGCCGGGGTTGATTCGGTGGTCTACAGCGGCACCCAGCCCAACCCCACCGACAACAACGTTCACGAGGGGTTGAAGCTCTACCAGGACAAGGGCTGCGACCTGATCATTTCCCTGGGCGGCGGCAGTTCCCATGACTGCGGCAAGGGCATCGGGATTGTCGCCACCAACGGCGGCAGCATCCGCGACTACGAAGGCGTCGACAAATCCACCAAGAACATGCCGCCCTTTATCGCGGTCAACACCACGGCCGGCACGGCGAGCGAAATGACCCGCTTTTGCATCATCACCGACACTAGCCGCAAGGTCAAAATGGCCATCGTCGACTGGCGCGTGACCCCCAACGTGGCCATCGACGACCCCCTTCTGATGATGGGCATGCCGCCGGGGCTGACCGCCGCCACCGGCATGGACGCCCTGACCCACGCGGTCGAGGCCTACGTCTCCACCGCGGCAACACCGGTCACCGACGCCTGCGCCCTGCAGGCCATCAGCCTGGTCGCCTCCAGCCTGCGAGCCGCGGTGGCCAACGGCAACGACATGGAGGCGCGCGACAAGATGTGTTACGCCCAGTATCTGGCCGGCATGGCATTCAACAACGCCAGCCTGGGCCACGTGCATGCCATGGCCCACCAGCTGGGCGGTTTCTACGACCTGCCCCACGGGGTCTGCAACGCGATTCTGCTGCCCCACGTGTCGCGCTTCAACCTGATCGCGAAAATGGACCGCTTCGTGGACATCGCCGAGGCTATGGGTGAAAACACCTCCGGCCTTTCCACCCGCGCCGCCGCTGAATTGGCGCTTTCGGCCATCAAGACGCTGTCGACCGACGTCGGGATCCCCAGCGGGTTGACGGAGCTCGGGGTGAAAGAGCAAGACCTGCCGACCATGGCCGAAAATGCCCAGAAGGACGCCTGCGGTCTGACCAATCCTCGCTGTCCGACCCTCAAGGATGTGATCGAGATCTACCGCAGCGCCCTGTAGCAAAGATGCCGACCGGAAAATCGGAAAGCAGCTGAAACGAAGGGGCTATGGGGCACACGGCGGCGTGTGTCCCATAGCCGTTTGTTGGATGCCACCGCACCCGGAAAGAGATCATGGAAAACCAGAGCCCCGTGCGTCAGCCGGCTGTCACGCTCTATTCCCTGATGACCTGCAGCCACTGCAAGGACGCCAAAAAATATCTGCGCGATCAGGGCGTCGATTTTCGCCTGATTCAAATGGACCTGCTGGTGGGCGAGGAGCGCAACGCCGCCATGCGGGCGTTGCGGCGACTAAACCCCGAGTGCTCGTTTCCCACCATCCAGGTCGGTGACACCGTTATCGTCGGTTTCAAACCCGACCGACTGCGCCAGGCCCTGGCCCTCTGAGCAGCGGCCCCCGGTGGTTTTGCGATTGCGGGCACGTTAACAAAGGAGAAAAAGCATGGATCAGATACTGAGAATACAGATGGGCGGCGCAACCGGTCCGAGCGCCAAGACCGAGCCGGTCGGCGCCTATGCCGGAATGGGCGGTCGCGCCCTGACCTCCACCCTCGTCGCCGGGGAAGTGCCCCCCACCTGCCA
>JAJDNY010000033.1 GCA_022340425.1 Desulfobacteraceae bacterium
CTTCTTGATCTCGGCCAGGGTGTCGTCCGTCAGGCGCGCCAGCGGCACCCCGAGGGCGTCCAGGCCGTCGGCGGAGACGATCCCCGAACCGCCGCTGTAGGTCAGGATCGCCACCCGCCCGCGGACCGTCACCGGCACCCGGGGGTATTCCGCCAGGGTGCGGCAGAAGTCCATCATCTGCTTGAAACCCACAGCCTCCACCACCCCCACCTGGGCCAGGGCGCCGGAGACCACCGCCCCGTTGCCGGCCATGCTGGCCGTGTGGCTCTTGGCGGCTGCGGCTCCGCCGGGGCTTTTGCCGCCCTTGAGGACCACGATCGGCTTCGCGCTGCGGCGGCAAAGCTCCAGGAAGCGGCGGCCCTCGGGGATCGCCTCGAGGTAGAGGCCGACCGCCGCGGTGGCCGGGTCTGCCAGCAGGTAGTCCAAAAGATCGCACTCGTTGACGTCCACTTTGTTGCCCACCGAACAGACCTTGCTCACCCCGGCGGTGCCGTGGGTTGCAAGGTCGATCAGAAAGCCGCCCGAGAGCAGTCCGCTCTGGACCACCAGGGAGACCTTGCCCGGGATCAAACCATCGTCCCAGATGGCCGGCGAAACGAAGGAGAACACGTACCCGGCGTGGGCGTCCACCAGCCCCATGCAGTTGGGGCCCCACAGGCGGATCCCGGTTTCGCGGGCGATGGCCGCCAGCTCGGCCTGGCGCGCCGCGCCTTGGGGGCCGGCTTCGGCAAAGCCGCTGGACTCGATCATCACCCCGCGGATGCCGCGGGCCGCACACTGGCGGATGATCTCCGGCACGTGGGGCGCGGGCACGAACACGATGGCCAGGTCCAGCGGGTCGGGCAGCCCGTCCACCGACGGCCAGCATCGGACCCCCTCGATGGTTTCGTAGCGGGGGTTGACCGGGTAGACTGCACCCGTGAAGCCTTTCAGCAGGTTGCGCAGGATGGCATTTCCGCCCTTCTGCGGGTTGGGGGTGGCCCCGATCAGGGCGATGCCCCGGGGTTGAAAGAAAAATTCCATGGGGTTGGCCTCCATTTTTGGGCAGCACCCGGCGCAGGCGCACCGTTGGGCGCCGGGTCGTTGGGTGTCATGGGTCGACTTCGGCTCACCTGCGGGCAGCCGTTCTCAAGTTGCAGCCCGCGGGGGTGCGGGAGAAGGCTCCCGGCAGCCGGCACCGCCGCCGTCTCAATCGGTCCGGATGCCGACCACCCCGGCGAAGAAGCAGGCCACCCAATGGCCGTCGGCCGCCTCGCGGAAGGACGGCACCCGTTTGCGGCAGACCTCCTTGGCAAAGAGGCATCGGGTGTGAAAGCGGCACCCCGGCGGGGGGTTGATGGGGCTGGGGACGTCGCCCCTTAAAATGATGCGCTCCCCCTTGAGGGTGGGATCGGGCATCGGCACCGCCGAGAGCAGCGCCTGGGTGTAGGGGTGAAGCGGCTGCCGATAGAGGGTCTCGCTGGCGGCCAGCTCCACGATCTGGCCGAGGTACATGACGGCCACCCGGTCGCTGACGTGCTCCACCACCCCGAGGTCGTGGGAGATGAACAGGTAGGTCAGCCCGAAGCGCTCCTGCAGGTCCTCCAGCAGGTTGATCACCTGGGCCTGAATGGAGACGTCCAGGGCCGAGACCGCCTCGTCGCAGACGATCAGCTTGGGATTGAGCGCCAGGGCCCGGGCGACCCCGATGCGTTGGCGCTGGCCGCCGGAGAACTGGTGCGGGTAGCGGCGCATCTGCTCCCGGCGCAAGCCGACGGTTTCCAGCAGCTCCAGCACGCGCGCCTCGCGTTCCCGGCGGCTTCGCAGGCCGTGGATCAGCAAGGGCTCGCCGACGATCTGGGCCACGGTTTTGCGGGGGTTGAGGGAGGAGAAGGGGTCCTGGAAGATGATCTGCATCTCCCGACGCATGCGGCGCATCCGGCCGCGCCCGAAGGCCAGCAGGTTCTCGCCTTCGAAAAAGAGCGCGCCGGCGGTGGGCTCCTCCAGGCGCAGGATGACCCGCCCGAAGGTGGTCTTGCCGCAGCCCGACTCTCCCACCAGGCCGACCGTCTCCCCCTTGCGAATGGCGAGGCTGACGTCGTCCACGGCCCGCACCGCCCCGACCTGCTTCATGAACACGCCGCCGCGGATGGGGAAGTGCTTGACGATGTGCTGGGCTTCGAGGAGGATTTCCGGGTTTTCAGGCGGATCAGGCATATTTCAGGCACCGTGCGATGTGGTTGGGCCCCACCGGAACCAACTGCGGCGCTACCCGGCGGCAGTCGGCGAAGACGTCCGGGCAGCGGTCGCTGAACAGGCAGCCCGGGGGCAGGTTGAAAAGCGAGGGCACCGTGCCGGGGATGGTGCTCAGGCGCCGCCCCCGGCTGCGGCTGCCGACCACCGGGATCGAGCGCATCAGGCCGATGGTGTAGGGGTGTTTGGGGCTGGCGAAGAGGGTTTCGACATCGGTGTATTCCACGACCTTGCCGGCGTACATGACCGCCACGTGCTGGGCCATCTCGGCGATCACCCCCAGGTCGTGGGTGATGAAGAGAATCGAGGCCCCGGTCTCGTTTTTGAGGGTGTTCATGAGGTCCAGGATCTGAGCCTGGATGGTGACGTCCAGCGCCGTGGTGGGCTCGTCGGCGATCATCAGCCGGGGGTTGCAGGCCAGCGCCATGGCGATCATGACCCGCTGGCGCATGCCGCCGCTCATCTGGTGGGGGTATTCCCGCAGGCGGCTGGAGGCCGCGGGGATGCCCACCAACTGGAACATCTCCACCACCCGCGCCATGGCGTCAGCCCGGCCCAGCCGCTGGTGCAGTCGGATCACCTCCGCCACCTGCTCGCCCACGGTGAAGACCGGGTTGAGCGAGGTCATCGGCTCCTGGAAGATCATCGAGATGCGGTTGCCCCGGATTTTGCGCATGCGCCCCTGGGACAGGCGCAGCAGGTCGGTGCCCTCGAAGAGGATCTGGCCGCCGACGATCCGGCCGGGCGGCACCGGGATCAGGCCGATGATGGCGTGCGCGGTGACGCTCTTGCCGCAGCCCGACTCGCCCACCAGCCCCAGGGTCTTGCCCGGCGCGATGGCCAGGCTGACGTCGTCGACGGCCTTGGCGACCCTGCCGCGGACGAAGAAGTGGGTTTGCAGGTGCCGGATTTCAAGAAGATTCGGTGGCGCCATGGTCAGTCTCGCAGGCGGGGGTCGAGGGCGTCCCGCAGGCCGTCGCCGAAGAGGTTGAAGCCCAGCACCGCCAGCAGGATCGCGATCCCCGGAAAGGTCATGACCCACGAGGCCCTCAGGATCAGGGCGCGGCTGTGGGCGATCATGGCCCCCCACTCCGGCGTCGGCGGCTGGGCGCCCAGGCCCAGAAAGCTCAGGGCGGCGGCGTCCAGGATGGCCGAGGCGAAGCTCAGGGTGGTCTGGACGATCAGGGGCCCCAAGCAATTGGGCAGGATCGCGATCAGGATGATCCGCCAGTCCCTGGCGCCCACGGCGCGTGCGGCGGTGACATAGTCTTTGCCGCACTCCTCCAGGACGCTGCCGCGCACGATGCGGGCAAAGCGCGGCACGTAGGTGATGCCGATGGCGATCATGGCGTTGCGCAGGCTGGGCCCCAGGTAGGCCACCACCACGATGGCCAGCAGGATGTAGGGAAAGGCCAGGATGATGTCCATGACGCGCATGATCACCCCGTCCCGAAAGCCCCGGTAGTAGCCCCCGATGGCGCCCAGCAGGGTGCCCAGGACGAAGGCCAGCCCCACGCTGGTGACCGCCACCAGCAGCGAGACGCGCGCGCCGTAGATCAGCCGCGAGAGGATGTCGCGGCCCAGGTCGTCGGTGCCGAGGATGTTTTTCCAGGTGCCGCCGGCGTGCCACACCGGCGGCTTGAGCTGGTCGTAGAGCGACGTCGCGAGGGGGTCGTGGGGGCTCAGCAGGGGCGCGCAGATCGCCGTCAGCACGAAGGCGATCACGATCACCAGCCCGGCCACGGCGGTCTTGTTGCGCCACAGCTGCTCCAACTGGTCCAGCAGTGGGTGGCGGCTGTCGGCGGCGTTCAGGGAGGCGTCGGCGGTCATGGCATCCGGGGGTTATTTGACGCTGATGCGCGGGTTGATGACGGCGTAGAGCACATCGACCATCAGGTTTATGACCACGAAAATGGCGGCGATGAACAGCGTGCCGCCCTGGATGACCATGTAGTCGCGCTGCATCACGGCGTCATACATCCACTTGCCGACGCCGGGCCAGGCGAAGATCGTCTCGGTCAGGATGGCGCCCCCCAGCAGCACCCCGAACTGCAGCCCGATGGTGGTCACCACCGGGATCAGGGCGTTGCGGAAGGCGTGCTTGAAGGTTACCGTGAACCCCGAGAGCCCCTTGGCCTTGGCGGTCTTGATGTAGTCTTGACGCAGGACCTCCAGCATGCTGGAGCGCGTCATGCGGGCGACGATGGCCGTCGGAATGGTGCTCAGGGTGACGGCCGGCATGATGATGTGCCAGAGGACGTCCCGCAAGGCGGCCCAGTTGCGGGTCAGGAGAGCGTCCAGGATATAGAAGTTGGTGATGGTCTGCAGCTCGATGCCGATGCTGAGCCGGCCGGAGAGCGGCAGCCAGCCCAGCTCCAGCGAGAAGATCAGCATGAAGACCAGGCCCAGCCAGAAAATCGGCATGCTGACCCCCACCAGGGCGCCCACCATGCTGAGGTAGTCGAAAACCGAGTATTGCCGGGTGGCGGAGACGATCCCGAAGAGGATGCCGAAAAAACAGCTGATCCCAAGCGCCACGATGGACAGCTCGATGGTGGCCGGAAAGCGCTGCTTGACCTCGTACCAGACCTTCTGGCGGGTCCAGATGGTTTCCCCCAGATCGCCCTTCAGCAGCCGCTTGAGGAACATGCCGTACTGCACGTGCAGGGGCTTGTCCAGGCCGAGATGTTTGCGGATCTCATGCAGGGCGCTGTCGGTGGCACGCTCGCCCAGCAAAAGCTCGGCGGGGTCGCCGGGGGTCAGGTGCAGCATCAAAAACACCAGGACCGAGACCCCCAGCAGGGTGGGAATCAGTATCAGGACTCGGCGGGTGATGTAGGCGAGCATGGCTTACCGTTTTCAGGGGTGCAGCGGCAGGCTTGCGGGGCCTGCCGCCGGCGACGACCGCAGAAGATGCATGCGGGGCGGCGGGTAACCGTCAGTCCGCGCCGCCCCGGCGCCTATTTCAGCCAGACGTTCTTCATGCGCACCGATGCGGTGGGGTGCAGCTTGAAGTTCATGACATTCTTGGTGTGCGGCCAGATCACGGTGGAGTGGGCGATGGAGATCGTCGCCACCTCGTCATAGATCAGCTGCTGGGCCTTTTTGTAGATCTCGGCGCGCTTGTCCTGGTCGATGGTCTGCTTGCCGGCCAGCATCAGCTGATGGTATTCCTCGTTTTTCCACTGGGTGCGGACCGAGGAGGATGCCAGGCCGTCGAAGAGCACGGCCAGGAAGTTGTCCGGGTCGCCGTTGTCACCGGTCCAGCCCAGCTGGAAGAGGTCCATGTCCTCGGGCTGCTCCCGCTGGCGTTTGAGGTAGGTGCCCCAGTCGTAGCTGACGATGCGCGCCTGGATCCCGACCTTGGCGAGATCCGAGATCATGGCCACGCCGACCTTGAGCCCCTCGGGATTGTACGGACGCGGCACCGGCATCGACCACAGGGTGATTTCGGGCAGCCCCTTGCCTTCGGGGTAGCCGGCTTTTTCCAGCTCCTGCTTGGCCAGTTCCGGGTCATAGGCAAAGCCCGGCACCGCCTCGTTGTAGCCCCACATGGTGGGCGGAATCGGGTTTTTGGCCACCTGTCCAAGGCCCTGGTAGATGTTGTCGACGATCGCCGTGCGGTTGATGGCGTGGGCTACCGCCCGGCGCAGGTGGACATTCTGCCACAGCGGTTTGGTGTGGTTGAAGGACAGGTAGCCGATGTTCATGCCCGGCTGAACGGCCAGCACCAGATTGGGGTCGCTCTTGGCCAGCGGGATGTCGGCGGGGTTGGGGAACTGGCAGATGTTGATGTTGCCGGTCTTGAGCTCCAGAAAACGCACCGAGTTTTCCGGGATCGCTCGGAACACCAGCTTGTCCAGATAGGGGCCGCCGGTTTTGTCCCAGTAGTCATCGAAGCGCTCCAGGGTGATGCGGTCGTCCTTAACCCAGTTGACGAACTTGAAGGGCCCGGTGCCCACCGGGTTGCGCAGGAACTCCTGGGGGTTTTTCAGAAAGGCCGTCGGGCTGATGATGTCGGCGAAGTCCATGCCCATGTTGGCCAGAAAGGGGGCCTCCAGGCGTTTGAGCTTGAAGACCACCGTGTGGGGGTCGACGGCTTCGATGCTCTCCACTGTGTCGTCCATTTCCATGGAAACCCAGTACTCGGGGGGGCGCTCCTGGGCCGGGATTTTGAAGCCCTCGCCGACGAACTTGACGTTGGGGGTCTTCATCATGCGCCCGATGGAGAAGACCACCGCGTTGGCGTCGAAGTCCGTGCCGTCATGGAACTTGACCCCCTTGCGCAGGTGAAAGGTGTAGGTCTTGCCGTCGTCTGAAATTTCCCAGGACTCGGCCAGGCCCGGCTCCAGCACGGTGGACTCGTCGGCATAGGCCACCAGCGCTTCGAAAACGTTGTCGCAGATCATGAAGGAGTTGCCGTCGGTTTCATAGGCCGGGTCCAGTCCGACGCTGTCGCCTCCGCGGCCGAAAACCAGCGTACCACCCTTTTTGGGGGTTTCCGCCAGGGCCGCACCGGCCGTCAGTAGCACCAGCACCGCCACCCCGATCCACAGTCTTTTGCTCATTTGCGCGCTCCTTTCTCCCGTGGGTTTGAACCTTTTTGGCGCTCATCGCGCATCGACTTTTTTTCCTAATCGATCCAACGGGTTTTGTCAAAAGGTTTTGACTTCCTTGAGAAAGTCGTCCAGGATCGCGAAAAGCCGTTGAACGCTGTAAATGTCGACGTGCTCGTCGTCGGCGTGCTGGCTGCGGTCGCCGTCGGCGCCCCACACGATCCCGGGGATGCCGCGCGCGGAGAGGTAGCGCGCATCGCTGGCGCCGTGTTCGGCGCCGACCCGGGTGCCGGGGCTCAAGGCGAGGAGGGTTTCCAGGTAGGGCGATTGGCCCCCCAAAAACAGCGGGTCGCGGCGCTCCACCACCAACTCGCCCCGCACCGCCGCTGCCATCTCGGCCAGCAGCCGGTCCATGTCGTCCTCTTCGGTGAAGCGGATGTCCAGCAGGGCCTCGGCCCGGTCCGGCACCTGGTTGACGGCGCGTCCGGCGGTGAGGATGCCGAGGTTCAGGGTGCGGTGCCAGTGGTCCGGGGCGCTCACCTGGAAAAAGGGCTTCAGGCGGGCGTAGTCGGCCATCAGGTTTTCGATGGCGTTTTCTCCCAGCCAGGGGCGCGAGCCGTGGGCGGCCCTGCCGCGGGCCACCAGCCGCAGCCGGACCAGGCCCTTCTCCTTGACCACGATCTTGTCCAGGCTGCCGCCGTCCAGGGCGATCCCGAAATCGGTTTCGATCTCCGCCAGCACATGCCCGGCCCCGTTGGCGCCGCCGATTTCCTCGTCGCCGGTGATCAAAACGCCGAAGGACAGGTCGGATTGACCGCGGCCCGCGGCGCGCAGACGCTCCAACTGGCGCCGGAGCAGTACTAGGGCCAGGGACACGGCGTACTTGTCGTCGATGCTGCCCCGGCCGTAGAGGCGGCCGTCTTTTTCGCGGGGCGTGAAGATCGCCTCGGGGCCGTCGACGACATCGATATGGGCCATCAGCAGCACGGGCGCATGGCCCCCGTGGGGCATGACCAGGATCGAGGGGACGCCGGCGACCTCGAAGCGTCGGAAGTCGATGGCGTGGGCGGCCAGGTAGGCTTGCACGAAATCGGCGCAGCGCTTGATGGCGGCGGGGTCGGTGTGCACCGATTTGAAACGGATAAGGTCCTTGGTGAGGCTCAGGAGTTCCTGCATGGCGTCGATACCTGTTGGGATTCTGCGGTTGACGGGGCGCGGCGACAACCGCCGCACTATAGGAAACGGCGTCCGGGCTGTCAACCGCCGGAGAAACGGCGGCGGGCAGGCCCTGCACCCGGCAGGCTTGAATCCGTCTTGACCGGGCCTTTTGGTTTCGCTATAGATCGGGAAACCGCGATTTCCAGATGGAGGACGGCATGGCAGTCATCACTATTTCGAGGCAGTTCGGTGCGGGCGGCAGGACCATCGGCCAGATGGTGGCCCAATCATTGGGGTACACCTTCGTGGGCGATGAGATCGTCCAGATGGTCGCCGAGAAGGCCAAGGTTTCAGAGAACTGGGTTGCCTCGATGGAGCAGGAGGCCGGCAGCAAGTGGCTGCGCTTCGCCTCCAGCCTGGTCTCCAAGAGTCTGGTGGACCGGGTGCTGGGCGGTGAGCGGGGCGACATCGACGAAGAGATTTACGTGGACGTGCTCAAGCAGGTGCTGAACCGCCTCGCCAACGAGGGCAATGCCGTGATTCTCGGGCGGGGGGGGCAGTATCTTCTCCGGGACCGGGCGAACGTCTTTCACGTCCTGCTCATCGATCAGACCGAAAATCGCATCAAGTTTATGCAGACCCGCTACGACATGAAACCGTCCCAGGCCGTCAAGGCGGTCCAGAACGAGGACCGCCGGCGCGCCAATCTCTTTCGCAAGCTGGGCCGGATGGATTTCGACCACCCGGAACTCTACCATCTCGTGATCAATCAGGCCCGTATCACCCTCGAGCAAAGCGCCCGGATGATCTGCCGCCTGGCCACCGCCGGAGCCGCCGCCTGAGGGCCGCCCCCGCCGGCCGCTAATGGGCAAGAAACGGCCGGGCAACCGCCGGCCACCTGATGCCGCTGATCGCCGCCCACCCCGACATCCGGACCGTTTTCAGGCGGCCCGCCAAGCACGTTAATCGACCGCTCCGGATTAAAACCATCCTTATTTTCAAAAGCGGCTGTATCTCGGATTTGCCGGTTCAGCCCAAATTGGGGCTGCGCCTTCTGCGGATGGCGAAGAAGGCGAAGGTGATCGAAAAAATGATCGCGGCAATCCCCACAAGGGTCACGCCGTCGTATTTGTCCAGATCGAGGATGATGATCTTGCGGGCGATGGCGATCAGGGCGACCTCGATGACGATGTCCACGTGGACGATATTCTCGATCAGATAGGCCTTGATGGTTTCCAGGAGTTCGATGCCGATCAGGACCAGCAGGAAAAACCCGAAAATCTCCACCAGGTCACTGATTTCCAGCATGAACAATGGCGGCCTGATGATGTCTTTGATGATGATCCAGCCCAGTTCGATGGTGGCCAGAAAGATCACGATGATCATCATCCCGATCAGGATGTGGACGATGATTTCTTCGAAACGTCGCAAGAATTCTTTGGTCGACATAGACAGTCCTGGGGTTGGGGGTGACTTGGGTTAAAGGTGCGATCAGGGCTTCTGCGAAACTCTATGACCGATTGCTTTGGCCCTTGACCCGGTCGGGGTGCTTCGACCATTTAAGCGACGCAAAGGCCACTGCCGGTGGCCGGCCCCGAACGGTAAGATAACCGCCGCAATTTTCGGCGCAACGGCAAAGTCAACCTGCGGCAGAAAAAAATGCGCTTAACCCCCGATGCGCAACTCCTTTGCCTGGACCGCCTTTTTCCGGCGCTCCGTTGACTTTTAAGCCCGTTTGGTTTAGGTCTGCGGATCAGCCGAATCGGGGGTGCAGCCATCGAAATCATCGACGACATTCCAACCATGCAGGCCCGCGCCGAAGCCCTGCGGGCCGAAGGGCAAACCATCGCCTTCGTGCCCACCATGGGCTATCTGCACGAGGGGCACCTGTCCCTCATGCGGGAAGGCCGCCGGCGCTGCGATGTGCTGGTGGTCAGCATTTTTGTCAACCCCACCCAGTTCGGCCCCGGCGAAGACCTCGACACCTACCCCCGGGACCGTGCCGGCGATACCCGCCGCTGCAGGGAGGTGGGCGCGGACATCGTCTTCACCCCCGCCCGCGACAGCCTTTACACCCCGGAATTCCAGACCTATGTTAGCCTCCAGGCGTTGCCCAACCACCTCTGCGGTCTCTCCCGGCCAGTCTTTTTCAGGGGCGTGGCCACGGTGGTGACCAAACTCTTCAACATCGTGCGGCCGCATGTGGCCGTCTTCGGCATGAAGGATTACCAGCAGCTGATCATCATCCGGCGGATGGCAAAGGACCTGAATTTCAACATCGATGTGGTCGGCGCCCCCATCGTCCGGGAGCCCGACGGACTGGCGATGAGTTCCCGCAACGCCTATCTGAAACCCGAGGAGCGGCCGGCGGCCCTGACGCTCTATCGTTCGCTGCAGCAGGCCCAGCGGATGGTTCAGGACGGCGAACGCGACGCGGCGCGCCTCATCGCCGCCGCCCGCGGCTTGATCGCGTCCCAGCCCGCATCCCTGATCGATTACGTGCGCATCTGCGACCCTCACAGCCTGGAGGACGTGGCGTCAGTCGCCCAGTCGGCGCTGATGGCGCTGGCCGTCAAGGTGGGGGCGGCGCGCCTGATCGACAACGCGCTTTTGACGCCGA
>JAJDNY010000034.1 GCA_022340425.1 Desulfobacteraceae bacterium
CTATGGCCCCGTCTTTCCCGGCCTTGGGGCCGGATATTTGAATTAAAGCATACAGAAATTCATTTTCAATCCGATTATAGGGAAGACGCAGGCGGATCTTCCCAGCGCTAGCGGTAGATAATGCCCATGAATTGACCAAACTGAAATCGTCGGAGGAACAAGAATTGTCGCATACATTCAGTCAGAAACAGTTGGACGGAATCGAGGAAATCCTGCAGGAAGATCTGATTCAACTTGGTGTTCACTGTGTCGTTTTGATCGATATGGCGGGCAATATCATCGCCAATCTGGACAACGGCGAAATGGAGCATGACATCTACTCGCTCGCCGCTCTGGCCGCCGGCAATTTCGGGGCCGTCAGCACCATGGCCAAAATCATCGGCGAAGACGAATTTTCCCTTCTCTTTCACAAGGGGGAAAAGGAGAGCATCCACTTCAGCAAGGTGACCTCCGATTTTCTGCTGGTGTCGATTTTCGGCAAAGACGTCTCACTGGGTTTTCTGCGGCTCAAGGTTGCCGAGGCCATCGAGAAAATCAACAAACTGCTTTAGGTGATCCCGGGGGCCGGAGCCACTTTCATTTTTCGCTGAGCACGTGATCCTTTCAGAGGTGTCCGCATATGGCGTTTGTCAATCTCAAGAAGAAGGAAGTTCAGGTCAAGATTGTCTACTACGGGCCCGGCCGCGGAGGCAAGACAACCAACCTGGAGTACATCTACAGCAAGTTCAACAACCGCATCAAAACCGAAATGGTGGCCATCAAAACCCACGGGGATCGCACCTTGTTTTTTGACTTCCTGCCCTTTGACATCGGCAAGATCAAAGGCTACGACGTCAAAATCCAGCTCTACACCGTTCCGGGCCAGGTCAAGTACAACGCCACCCGCCAACTGGTGCTGCGAGGCGCTGACGGCATCGTCTTTGTGGCCGATGCCATGGTGGTTCGCAAAGACAAGAACATCGTCTCGCTGAAGAACCTGCAAAACAACCTGGCCGCGCACAAGAAGGATATCTTTGCGGTTCCCCTGGTCTTTCAGTACAATAAAATGGATCTGGCCGGACAGGGCATTCCGCTGCTCCCCTTCGACGTGCTGGAGCAGAACCTCAACGCCCAGCTCAAGGCGCCCTCCTTCGCCGCCAGTGCGCTGACGGGAAAAAATGTGGCTCAGACACTTAAAAAAATCGTTTCACTCACCCTCTCTTCCCTGCAGAAAGAGCTCGTATAGGAGGTTTCCTTGACGCAATCCAAACACGACAAATTGGCTGAAGAGGTCGCATCGCGTCTCGATGAGTTGTTCGATGAGAATGACGGATCGTTGGAGGGGGTGGAGGCGGGCAACAGCTTGGAAGCCTCACCGCTCAGGGAATTGCGCGCCATCGTTCTGTCCATCGACTGGGAGATAACCGATGAGGCCATGACGCGCTTCATCGACCAGGTCGATCGCCTGCGGCAGACCTACAAGGATGACCGCCTGCTGCTTGCCTTTCTGCAGTTGTTGCGGCCGTTGGGGAGATACATCAAGGCCAACAAGGGCCAGTGTCTGCCCGAGGCCATCCAGCTGCTGAACTCGGTTTACACCAATTTCGAGAAGGTGGCCACCACCGATGGGATGCCCCGGGAGCAGAAAAAAAAGATCTTGATGGCGGAAGTCGTGCGCTTCAAAGGGCTCAAGGAACAGATCGTCGCCCAACAGGGTCGGCAGACGTCCCGCAGAGCTGCCGGAGCCCCATCGCCGCGCAAGTCCGCTGACGACGCCCCGCGGCCCATCGCCGCCGAGGCCGGCTCCGCCACCGTGACCCTCTCGCGGGAGGACCTGACCTATCTGGTTTCAGAGCTGACCCAAGCCATGCGCGCTGAATTCGACGCGCTCAGAAGCGAACTCCGCACCCTTCTGGGCAGCCGCTGAGACCACGCCCCGAACGCACCCGAAATCGCCTTTGATATCCTGCCCGGTTAAGCTCCCGTCATTTCGCCGCCCCGGATCCCGCCCCGCCGTCTGACCTGCCGCCGCCCCCACCGGGGCCTGGAGGCGGCCAGCGGCCGTTTGCTTGGCGGCCAAAAAAGCGTTTGACCGGGTGGGCGGCGCCGTGGGAGGATAGAATTCCAATCCCAAGGCAGATTTCCACAGCGCAAGGAGGAGCCCCCCCATGGAACTAAGCGGCAAAAAAGTCCTGATTCTAGTCGAGCAGCTCTACAACGAGTTTGAGTTCTGGTACCCTTACTACCGCCTCAAGGAGGCCGGTGCGACGGTGACGGTGGTGGGTTCGGGTAGCGCGCGGGTCTACAACAGTAAAAACGGTCTGCCGGTGACGGTGGACACCGCCGCGGAAAGCGTCGCTGTGACCGAACACGATGGCCTCATCATTCCCGGCGGCTATGCGCCCGACATCATGCGGCGGCACGCGGCCATGGTCGGCCTGGTCAAAACCTGCGCTGAAGCGGGCAAACTGGTGGCGGCGATTTGCCACGCGGGGTGGATGCTGGCCTCGGCTGAGATCGTCGCGGGGCGCACCGTGACCTCGTTTTTCTCCATCCGGGACGATCTGGTGCATGCCGGCGCGCGCTGGGTGGACCAGGAGGTCGTGGTGGACGGCAATCTGGTCACCAGCCGCACCCCTGAGGACCTGCCGGCCTTCATGCGGGCGGTCATCAATGCCCTGAAGTAGCCTCCCGCAGGGTCATTCGCCGGTGTTTAGAACCCCAGATAGGCCTCCCGGACCCTGGGGTTTTCCTCCATTTCGCGGCCGGTTCCCTCCTGGACGATGCGGCCGTTTTCGATCACGTAGCAGTAATCGGCGATTTTGAGGGTCTGGTTGACGTTCTGCTCCACCAGGAAGATGGTGAGCCCCTGGCTGTGGAGCTCCTGGATGACGGTGAACATTTCCTGAACCAGGATCGGCGCCAACCCCAGGCTGGGTTCGTCGAACATGATCAGCCGCGGGTTTTGCATCAGCCCCCGGCCGATGGCGACCATCTGCTGCTCGCCGCCCGAAAGAGTTTCCGCGGCCTGGTTGCGCCGCTCCGCCAGCCGAGGGAAAAGGGCGTAAACCCGCTCGAGGTTGCGCTGGCGGTTTTCCTTGGCCCGGCCGAGATAGGAGCCGATGATCAGATTTTCCTCGACGTTCATTTTGGGAAACAGCTGCCGGCCCTCGGGCACCAGGGTGATGCCGAGGTTGGCGGTCTCATGCACCGGCAGCTCGCTGATGGTGCGGCCCTCGTAGGCGATCCGGCCTTCGGCGGCTGTCAGCAGACCGCAGATGGCCTTAAGGGTGGTGGTCTTGCCGGCCCCGTTGGCGCCCAAAAGGGCCACCAGCTGCCCGGATTGCACGCTGAAGGAGACATCCCAGAGGGCCTGGGTGTCGCCATAGAACACGGAGAGCTCCTCAACGCTCAGGGCTGCATTCATGCCGCCTCCTCTCCCAGATAGGCCTTGACCACCTCGGGGTTTTGGGTCACCTCCGCGGGTTTTCCCATGGCGATCTGGCGGCCGAAGTTCAGCACCAGGATGCTGTCGCTGATGTTCATGATCACCCGCATGATGTGCTCCACGATCAGGATGCTGATGCCGCTGTCGCGCAGCTTCAGGATCAGTTTGATGGTTTGGTCGGCTTCGGTGGGGTTCAACCCCGCCACCACCTCGTCCAGCAGCAGGAGCTGGGGCTCAAGCGCCAGTGCCTTGCTGATTTCCAGGCGCTTGCGGCCCGCCAGGGTCAGGCTGGCGGCCGACACGCCGGCCCTATCGGCCAGCCCAGTGTTTTCCAATATCCGCCAGGCGTGCTCCTCGGCATCGGCCCGTTTGGGGTGCCGCGCAAAGGCGGCGATCACGACGTTTTCAAGCACCGTCAGACCGGGGAAGGGTTTGACCACCTGAAAGGTCCGTCCGATGCCCAGCCGGGCCAGCTCGTAGGGGCGGCGGCCGGTGATGTCCCGGCCGTTGAAGGCGATGCGGCCGCGGGTGGGGGGATGATAGCCGCTGATGAGGTTGAAAATGGTGGTTTTGCCCGCCCCGTTGGGGCCGATCAGGCCGATGATTTCCCCCTGCCGGATCTGGAAGGACACATCCTCGACGGCATGCAGACCGCCAAAGGTTTTGGTCAGGTCTTCGACCTTGAGAAGCGGCGTTGTCATATCTCTTTTTCTCCGCTGGCTTGGGGCCGCTGGTCCGTCTGAGGGACACCCGAGGCCTTTCGCAGGATGCGGCGGCCACCGGTGGCGCCGGTAATGGTCCCCCACAACCCGTTGGGCAGAAACACCACCGTGAGAGCGATCACACCCCCCAGGATGATGAGGTAAAGCACCTGGTAGTCGGACAGATAGGCCCAGAAATAGGTCTTGAAGGCAAAAATCAGGATGGCGCCGATCAGCGGGCCGATCAGGGTCCCGAGGCCGCCGAAGACCGCCATGACCATGGCCTGGTCGGTGATGATGTCCGCCAGGACCGAGGCCGGGTCGATGAAGGTGATCCAATAAGCATACACCCCGCCCATGACCCCGGCGGGGATCGCCGACAGAATAAAGGCCTGCATCTTGATGGTGGTGGGGTTGATCCCCAGCGCCATGGCGCCCTGCTCGTCCTCGCGGATGGCCTTGACCTTGAGGCCGAAGGGCGCCTTTTCCAGCAGGAACCACAGCAGCGCGAAGGTGACGGCCACCAGGGTGAACATCAGGTAGAAGAAGAACTGCGGGTGCAGAAAAGGTGGCAGACGCATGCCGTCAGGGCCGCCGGTGATGTTTAAGACCAGCGCCAGTTGCTGCACCGCCAGAGCCAGGGCCCAGGTGGCGATGGCGAAATAGGCCCCCTTGAGGCGCAGGGTGGGCAATCCGGCGATCAGCGCCGCCACCCCGGCCACCAATCCGGCCGCCGGCAGGGTGGCGGCGAAGGGCCAACCCGCGCGCATCATCAGGATGGCGGTGACGTAGGCGCCGACCCCGAAAAAGGCGCCGTGTCCGAAGTTGAGATACCCGGTGTAGCCGGCCATGACATCCCAGGTGATGGCCAGCCCGACCCACATGAAAACCTCGGTCACGATCCGCAGCAAAAACGGGTCGGGAAAGAACTTCGGCAGCATCAGCAGCCCCGCAAGCGCTATGCCGATCCAGAGCAAATGGCGCCGGTTCATCGTCACACTCCTTTCCCGAAAAGTCCTTTGGGCGACACCAACAGCACGGCATACAGGATCCCGAAGACCGCTAGCAGGGTCCAGCCCGGATTGAAGTAGATCAGAAAAAAGGACTGCACCACTCCCAAAAGAAATGCGGCCCAGGGCACCCCGGAGAGGTAGCCCATACCGGCCAGGACCACGACGAAAAAGGAGAAGACGGTGTACTGCGAGCCCATCTGGGCGCTGATGGAGAAGATGCAGCCGATCAGAACCCCGGACATGGCGCTGATGCCGACGTAGATGCCGTAGACATAGGAGCTGGTCCGCTTGGCATTGATGCCCATCAGACCGGCGGCGTCCTTGTTCTGGGAGAGGGCCCGGACCGCCAGGCCGAAATCGGTTTTTTTCAGCAGGTAGTGAAGCGCCAGGGTGATGGCAAGGGCGTAGATCAGGCCGGTGAGGCGGATCACGGGAACCGTGACGAAAAGGGGGCCCATTTCCAGCGAAAAAGAGCCGGCCGAAAGGGACGAGGGGATGGAGTGACTGTAAAAGCCGAAGACTGTCAGCCCCAGCCCTTTGATCATCAGCGCCAGGCCGAAGGTGAAGACCAGCGCCATGAGAAGCGGGTTCCCCTTTTTACCGCTCAGCACCCGGTGGATCACCGGCTGGAAAAAGTAGCCGATGGCCGCGAAAACGACGAAGACCAGCGGCAGGAACAACAGGGGCTCCACCGGCAGCCACCGGTTGAGGTAAAAACCGAGAAAGGCGCCCAGCATGATCCATTCGCCGACGGCGAAGTCGATGATGTGCATCACCCCGTAGGCCAGTGAAAACCCGATGGCGATCGTCACGTAGATGCCGCCGATGAGAAATCCGTCTACCAGCGCCTGCGGCAGTAGAAGAAACATGGTGAGTCTCCCGCTGGGTGAACGGCCGTGGGGCCGCGGCAGTGAAGCGCGGCCCCGCGGCGCAGCAAAGCTCGGTTAGGCCGGCAGCCGGGGGGTAAGCCCGGCCGACTGCCGGTGACTGGGGCGGTTCAGCGAAGCGCTCAGCGCTCTTTCCAGGGAACCATGGGGAACAGCAGTTTCGCCTGGGCGTCGGCTTCGGGGCCGACGATGACGGCGATACCGTTCTGGATCTGGACGGTAAGGGGCGTGAGGCCGATATTGGCGTGGTAGAAGTCACCCTCCTCGGCGAACTTCAGCCGGCCGTAGAAGGTCTGAATTTCGAGCTTCTCCAGGGCTTTGACCAGGGCTTCGCGATCGCTTTCACTCAGCGGCGGAGGGGCGTTGACAGTCTGCAGGGCAGCCTGGAAGGCGATGCCGGCGGTGGAGGAGCCGGCCTGGGTGTAATCGGCCGGGACGCCGAAGGCCTTTTGGGCGGCCTGGGCATAGGTGGCGGCGTCTTTCCAGAGGATGTCACTCTGGGTGTGGACCGTTTCCGTCCAGACCGACGCGCCGAGCACGCCTTCGGCGTACTTGCCGAGGGCTTCGACGAAGGCCGGCTCGGTCACGCCGTAGTGCATCAGCAGCGCCTTTGGCGTGTAATCGATCTGACGCAGGGACTTGACCAGGTTGATGAGCTCTTCGTCATGGCCGCCGAAGGCCACCAGGTCGGGGCGCAACACCTTGATGGCCGACATGAAGGGGGTGAGGTCCTGGCCGGAGGGGACGATGTTGAACTTGCGCACCTTGATGCCGGCGGCTTCGGCCGCGCTGTTGAATGCCTCGGCGGTGGCCTTGGAAAAGGTGTCGTTGGAGCCCAGAATGACGGCTGTGGCGGGGGCCGGGTCAAGCGCCTTGAGGGTTTCGATGGGGGTGGCGCCGGTGAAATTGACCGGCGGGATGGTGCCGAAGGTGTAGAAAAATTTCTGTTTCCAGATCATGGGGGACTCGGCCGAGCCCGTGATCATCGGGATCTTGTATTTTTCCAGGACCGGGGCGGCCGCCAGGGTGACGCCCGAAGAATAAGGCCCCAGGACCATGTCGACCTTTTCCTGGGTGGCCAGGCGTTCAGCCGCGGAAGCCCCCTGGGAGGGTTCGGACTGGGCGTCGGCGTAGAACAGTTTGACCGGGTATTTTTTTCCCTGGATTTCGATCCCGCCGGCCTCGTTGACGGCCTGCGCCCACAGGTCGTAGCCGCGTTTGGTGACGTTGCCGCCGGTGGCCAGATCCCCGGAAAGGGACGTGATGACGCCGATCTTGAAGAAATCCCGTTCAGCTTGAGCCCAGGCCGGGCCCGCCAAAACCGCCAGCGCCAGAAAACCGATGAGTAACCGTTTTACCATGGATGCCTCCTTCTGTGATTTGGGGGTGAAGGGTTGTGAGCGAATGCTACGCCCTTTTCGGGCGTTCTGTAAAGGTGAAAGCCATGGCCGCCGTGGGGGCACGCCGGCTGTTCGTCGGGTGGGTATGGCTGTTGGTAGCAACTGTGGTGCCACTACAAGACAGCGATTTTCCATGATATTTCAAAGTGGTTGAAAATTAAACAGAATATTTTAAATGCCGTGGGCAAATCGGCCCTGCCAAAGCGATTTGAGCGGTAAGCATGGCGGGCGGGGTCCCCCTTTTGAGGGGTTTTAAACCTTCGCCGGGCGTGGATATGCAGTTGTGCATATCGGGGGGGGCTCGATCCACATCCCCCTCGGTCGCCGACCGGTTTCCCCTACAAGCCGTATTTCTGAAGTTTGCGGGCCACCGTCGACTGGTTGATTTGGAGCGCTTCGGCAATCGCCGCCTGTTTGCCGAGGCGCATGCGGGCCTTTGCGAGGACCTCGCGCTCGACGCTTTCCATGATCTGCTGCAGGCTCTGACCTTCGCGCCAGCGGCCGCCCTCGCTTGGGTCACCGCAGGCGGGGGTGCTGAGGCTTGCGGGCAGGTCGTCGACCTCGATGCGGCTGCCCTCGGCCAGAACCGCCAGGCGCTCGCAGATGTTCATCAGTTCGCGGACATTGCCGGGGTAGTCGTAGGCCAAAAGGCGCTCGAGGGCCGCTTGTGAGATTCGCGGCGGGGGGGCGTCCGCCAGCTTGCGGGCGAAATCCGCGGTGAAGTGCCGGATCAGGGCCAGCAGGCATTCCCGGCGCTCTCTGAGGGGCGGCACATTGAGGGGGATCACGTGCAGCCGGAAATAAAGGTCGGCCCGGAAGCGTTTCCCGGCCACCATGGCTTTCAGGTCCTGGTTGGTGGCCGCCAGAATGCGGACATTGAGCCGGCGCTTGGCGGTTGAGCCCACCCGGCTGATATGGCCGTCTTCTAAGAAATGCAGCAGTTTGACCTGGGAGGAGAGCGGCAGCTCGGCAATTTCATCCAGAAACAGAATGCCGCCGTCGGCGGCCTCGAAATAGCCCGCTTTGCCCTGGCGGCGGGCACCGGTGAAGGCCCCGCTCTCATAGCCGAAGAGTTCGGACTCCACCAGGGTCTCGGGGATCGCGCCGCAGTTGATCTTGATCATGGGGTGGCCGCTGCGGTTGGAGTGCTTGTGGATCAGGTCCGCGATGACGCCTTTGCCGCTGCCGGACTCGCCCTGGATCAGGACCGTCGACTCGACGCTGCTGACCTTGAGGGACTGTTTGAGGACGTTCAGGAAGCAGGGGCTGCGGGCAATGATCCGGTTGGCTTTGACCTCTGCCAGCTGCATCTCCAGGATCTGGTGGCGGAACTGGTTTTTGATGGCTTCCTGGTTCTCCAGTTCGCGCTGCAGGCGGTCGATTTCGGTGACGTCGCGCTCGTTGACCACCACCCGGATCAGGCGCCCGTCCCGGTCGAAAACCGGGTTGCCGGTCAGCATCAGCTTGCGCCCCTCGCGGGTTTGCTGCAGCAGGTTGACCTGTTGGCGGGTTTCCAGGACCCGCAGGGTGACCGATTGGTTGACGAAGCCTTCGGCGACCAGGTCCCGCATACTGCGCCCTAAAACCTCTTCGGCGCGGACCTGGTTGATGCGCGCTGAGGCGGGGTTGATACGCACCACCTGGGCGTTACCGTCGCAGATCCAGAGGCCGTCGTGGCTGGAGTCGATGATGGCGTCCAGCTCGCGGTTGAGCTCCTGGTAGGCGACCATCTGGCGGGTGACTTCCTTTAAATTGGTCACGTCTTCCAGGATGCAGAGCGCCCCGATCACCCCCGACTTCCAGCGGATGGGACTGATTTCGGCCAGCAGTGCGGCGCCGTTGTGGGATAGCGGGATGCCGCGGCGATCGGTCCGGGTGCTCAGGCTGTGGCTGATCTCGGGCCAGAACTCGGGCAAGGTGGCCGACACCAGGGTTCCCGGGAAAAGCCCCAACTTGCCCTGGACCGCTCGGTTGGAGACCACCACCGTGCCGCCCGGCTCGACCACGAAGACCGCGTGCCGGGTGGCATTGAGCAGCGCCCGGCTGAAGGTTTTCCAGTCAAGGCCCCCGATGCCCTGGGTCTCGGGGCGGGTCGGCGGGGGATGAAGATCGGTGGGCATGGGGGGTATCCTGAAAGGGGTGGGGGTGTCCGTTGGGCCCTTATATGCATATCAGCATTTAATATGCAACATCGCATTTTGACTCTCTGACGGCGACTTGCTCCGCCTGCCGTTGGGTGCGTTAAATTTTTCTTTGGTTATCAATGTGTTGGGACACCGATTGGTTTGGCGCCACCCCGGCGCGGGGGGCCGGGCAGGGTGGCACGGTCCTTGTTTCAGAATTCTTTGGGTTTCCCGTGGATCACCATGCCGCCCCTGGGGGCCGACCTCATTCGCCGACAGGCATTTGGATCTCTTATCGGGATGATTCCGCACGCGGCCGGCGCGGCGGAGCCCCGGGCTGCAATTCAACCGCGTTCGGCACGCGTTTTTTCGCGTTCACCCTTCTGCTTCTACCCGTACAAGGAGGAAAAGACATGTCAAGCCCCCATGAAGACCTGCTGCAAAAGCGCAAGCAGCACGTCCCCCAAGGTCCGTTCAACATTACCCCCGCCTTCATCCGGGAGGCCAGGGGAGCGGTGATGATCGATGTCAACGGCCGTGAGTTGATCGATTTCGCCGGCGGCATCGGCGTGCTCAACGTGGGACACTGCCACCCCAAGGTGGTGGACGCCATCAAGGATCAGGCCGAAAAATACATTCACACCTGCTTTCACGTGGTCATGTACGACCCCTATGTCGATCTGGCCAGCCGGCTCAACGCCCTGGCGCCGGGAGACTTTCCCAAAATGACCATGTTCGCCAACAGCGGGGCGGAGGCGGTTGAAAACGCCGTCAAGGCGGCCCGCTATGCCAAGAAACGGCCGGCCGTGATCGCCTTCGAGAACGCCTTCCACGGCCGGACCCTGCTGACCATGACCCTGACCAGCAAGGTGAAGCCCTACAAGCTGGGCTTCGGACCGTTCGCCCCGGAAGTCTACCGCATGCCCTACGCCTATTGCTATCGCTGTCCCTTCGGCCTCACCTACCCCGCCTGTGAGGTGGCCTGCGCCGACTACCTCGAGGATTTCTTCATCAGCAACGTCGCCGCCGAAAGCACGGCGGCCGTGATCGTCGAGCCGATTCAGGGCGAAGGCGGGTTTATCACACCTCCGCCGGAATACTTCGCCAAGCTGCAGAGCATCTGTCAGAAATACGACATCGCCCTGATCGTGGACGAGGTCCAGTCCGGGGCCGGCCGGACCGGCAAGTTTTTTGCCATCGAGCACTGGGGGGTTGCGCCCGACCTGATCACCTGTGCCAAGAGCCTCGCCGCGGGGATGCCCCTCTCCGCGGTTATCGGGCGCCAGGATATCATCAACGCGCCCCATGTGGGCGGCCTTGGCGGCACCTATGCCGGCAACCCGGTTTCATGCCGGGCGGCGCTGGCCGTGCTGGAAATTCTGCTGGAAGACGGGCTGCTGGAGCGCGCCCGGAGCCTGGGCGATACTCTGCTGGCCCGCTTCCGCGACCTGCAGCAAAGGCACGCCATCATCGGCGATGTGCGCGGCAAGGGCCCCATGCTGGCCCTGGAACTGGTCAAGGACCGCGAAACCAAAAAGCCCGCCACCGACGAGGCCAAGAAACTGGTGCAGCTCTGTTATGACAAGGGGCTTGTTGTGCTTTCGTGCGGCAACTTCAGCAACGTCATCCGAACGCTGATGCCCTTTGTGATCACCGATGAACAGCTGGAGCGCGGTTTGGCGATTCTGGAGGAGTCGTTGGATGAACTCGAGAAGGCCTGACGGGCCGCAGCGTTGACAGGAGGCACCGCCATGAAGGGATTTTTTCAGCGAATCTTGCGGGTTGATCTGACAAACCGCTCAAGCCGGGAGGAGGCCCTGGATGAGGCGGTACTCGGCCGCTATCTGGGTGGCAAGGGGCTTGCCACCCATCTCCTGCTCCAGAACAACCCCGCCGGGGTGGACCCCTTTGCCCCGCAAAATCATATCGTCCTGGCGCTGGGGCCGGCCTCGGACACCCCGCTCTACGGCTCGTGCCGGCACGGCATTTTTTCCAAGTCGCCGCTCACCGGGCTTTACGCCGAGTCCTATTCCGGCGGCAGCCTGGCGATCCCCATGAGCCGCACCGGCTATGACGCCGTCGTCATCGGCGGCGCCGCCGACCGGCCGCTGTGGCTGGAAATTTCCGATACGGCCGTGAACTTTCACGACGCCGCCGATCTCTGGGGACGCGACACCTTCGAGACCGAGGCCGAGATCCGCAAGCGTGCGGCGGCCGAAAAGCCGGGCACGATGGTGATCGGCCCGGCCGGTGAAAACCGCGTGCGCATCGCGGTGGTCAAGAACGACGGCTGGCGGGTGGCCGGGCGCGGCGGCCTGGGGGCCGTCTTCGGGTCCAAAAACCTCAAGGCCGTCGCCTTTCACGGCAGCTGCAGCCGGCCTGTGGCGCAACCTGCGGCGCTCAAGCAGCACGCCCGGGACATGCTGGCGCGCCTCAAGGACCACGCGGCCACCCAGGCCTACCGCAACCTGGGGACCCCCATGATGGTCAACATCCTCAACAAGGCCGGCGCCTTTCCCACCCGCTACTGGTCCGAGGGGCGCTTTGCGCAGTTCGAAAGTATTAACGCCGACAGCATGCAGGCCCGCTTCAAGGTCAGCCCCAAGGCCTGCCGCACCTGCTTCATGGCCTGCGGCAAGCAGATCGAGGTCAAAGACGGGCGCCACCAGGGCCTGCGCCTGGAGGGCCCCGAGTACGAAACGATCTATGCCTTCGGCGGGCTCTGCATGATCGATCGCATCGATGAGATCGCCTATCTCAACGACCTGTGCGACCGGCTGGGGATGGACACCATCTCGGCCGGCAACCTGGCGGCCTTCGCCATCGAGGCTTCGCGGCGCGGCCGGATTTCAGATGAGCTGAACTACGGCGATCCGGAGGCCGTGGCGGGGCTGCTGCGCAAGATGGTCAAGCGCGAGGGGCTCGGCGGCCTTCTGGCCGAGGGGATCAAGTCGGCCAGCGAGGAACTGGGCCTGGAGGACCTGGCGGTGCACGTCAAGGGGATGGAGCCGGCCGGCTACGACCCCCGGGTGCTCAAGGGCATGGGGCTGGCCTATGCGGTCAGCGACCGCGGGGCCTGCCACCTGCGCAGCACCTTCTACAAACCGGAGTTGACCGGCGTCATCCCTCCGGCTCAGATCGACGGCAAGGCCGAACTGTTTCTCGACTTCGAAGACCGCTGCACCCTGTTCGACTGCCTGATTCTGTGCCGCTTCTACCGTGATTTTTATCTCTGGGAGGCCCTCTCCGAGGCGATCGCCCTGACCACCGGCCTCACCCTGGACCAGGACGGGCTGAAGGCCGTGGCCGCCCGGGTGACCAACAACACCCGGCGCTTCAACCTGCGCGAGGGGCTGACCGCAGCCGACGACCGCCTGCCCCGGCGGCTGGTGCGCGACCCGCTCGCCTCCGGCGACGGGATCACCGCCGAGGAATTGGACCGCCTGGTTCAGGACTACTACCGCCTGCGGGGCTGGAGCCCGGAGGGGCGCCCGCCCGAAGCCGATTAAAGGCTGGGTGGCCGCCTGGAGGCCGGTCGTTCAGTCGCCGTCCTCCAGGGCCGTCCCCCAGTCCAGGCGGTTTTTGATGAACTCCAGGTGAAAGGCCGTATCGGTGCGGACCACCCCGTCGATCTTGTTGATCTTGTCGTAGATTAGGATTCTGAGATCCTTCATCGACTTGGCGCGGAACTCCACATCCAGGTCCGAAACCCCGGTCATCAGGGCAATATACCAGAGGGCGTCGATCTTTTTGAGTTCGCTGATGACGTGATCGGCCTTTTCAAAGCGGATGGTGATCTTGATGTTGCCGGCGATTTCGAACCCCAGCTTGAACGGGTCGCTAACCGCCACGATCTGGATGATGTCGTCTTCGATCAGGCGGTTGATGCGGTTTCTGACGGTGGCCTCGGTGATGCCCACCCGCTTGGCGATCTCGGTGTTGGCCATGCGGCCGTCCTTTTGCAGCAGGCAGATGATTTTGGAGTCGATTTTATCGATGGCGCGTGTCATGGGAGTCTCCTTGCCCCGCCCTTTCCGGGTCTCGGCCGCGTTTTTAATATCTCCATAAATGCCGTTTTGAAGCGATACGGATGCAAAAAATATTGACTTTCGAAATTTAATATTATAATTTTTTCGAAAAACAATAAAAATCAAGTTTTTTTCTGGGGCCGGCAACGGCCCTTGCCGGTTACCGGTCCCGGCAAATGGTATCCAGCGCCGTGGCATTCTTTGCCCGCGCCATCCGATTCCCAAACGGCCCGCAGCCCCAAACCAGGAGGAGAAAAATGGCACGCGACACCCGCTACGCCCTGCAGGAAGCCCAGCGCATGGTCGCGCTCATCACCACGCCCCACGAAAACGTCTGCCGGGAGGACTGTCAGCGGGTTGCCCGGGAGACCCACGAAAACTTCGCCAACCACATCAACAAGGGCTTTCTTGAATACCGCAAATCGGTGACCGAGGCCAACGATTTCGCCGTGACCGAATGGGTCTGCGAGGGCTCGGTCCTGCGGGACGTTCTGGGGCGCGAGTACATCGACATCCTGGGCGGCTTCGGCATCTATTCACCGGGCATCCGGCACCCCAAGATCGTGGCGGCCGTCAAGGCCCAGCTGGACCGCAGCCCCCAGTACAGCCAGGAGATGCTGGACCCCTTGCGCGCCCACCTCGCCAAGGTGCTGGCCTTTCTGACCCCCGGCGACATCCAGTACGGCTTTTTCGCCAACAGCGGGACCGAGGCGGTGGAGGGGGCCATGAAGCTGGCCAAGCTCTACACCGGCAAAAACGGTTTCATCGCCATGCTCAAGGGCTTTCACGGCAAAACCCTGGGCGCCCTCTCACTGATGGGCAAGTCGGTTTTTCGCGCGCCCCTGCTGCCGCTCCTGGAAGGGGTTCGGCACGTGCCCTTCGGCGATGCCGATGCCGTCGAGCGCCAGTTGGCGGCCGCCAAAGCGGTGGGAGACAAGATTGCCGCCGTCGTTGCCGAACCGATTCAAGGGGAGGCCGGGGCGATCGTGCCGCCCGACGATTTCTGGCCCCGCCTGCGGCAGATTTGCGACCACTACGAGGTGCTGCTGATCGCCGACGAGGTCCAGACCGGCCTCGGGCGCACGGGCAAGATTTTCGGTGTGGACCACTGGGATGTCGCGCCGGACATCATGTGCCTCGGCAAAGCCCTGGGCGGTGGGGTGGTGCCCATGTCGGCGTTTCTCTCGACCCCCAAGATCTGGTCCTGCTTGGAGCCCAACCCGTTCATGCACACCACCACCACCGGCGGCAACCCGCTGGCCTGCTCGGCGGCCCTGGCTCATATCGAAGTCATGCTGGAGGAGGACCTGCCGGGTCAGGCGGCCGAAAAGGGCGCCTATGTGCTGGACAAGCTTCGGGAGCTGCAGACCCGCTACCCCCACATCCTGCATGAGGTGCGCGGCAAGGGGCTTTTGATCGGAATGGAGTTTCCCACCGACCAAACCGGCTACCAGGTGGCCTCCGGGCTTTTCAGCCGCAAGGTGATCACCGCCGGGACCCTCACCAACGCCAAGAACATCCGGATCGAGCCGGCGCTGAACATACCCTATAAAACCTTGGACGAGGTTTTAAACCGGCTGGAGGACACCTTCCGGAGCATTTCCTGAGCAGCCGCCCCGACCAGTCTTCCCTTTCAACCCCTTTGCCCCAAAAGGAGGCCGCCATGAAGGTTATTCGAGTTGACATGACCACCCAGACGATCACCGAGGAGGCGCCGCCGGCCAAGTACGCCGGTCTGGGAGGCCGTGGATTGACCTCCACCCTGATAGACGCCGAGGTGCCGGCCGCCTGCGATCCCCTGGGGCCGGAGAACAAGCTGATTTTCGCCCCCGGCTACCTCAGCGGGACCACGCTGATCAACACCAGCCGCTTTTCGGTGGGCGCCAAGAGTCCGCTCACCGGCGGCATCAAGGAAAGCAACGTCGGCGGCACCGTGGCCGCCGATCTGGCCCGATTGGGGATCACGGCGGTGGTCGTCGAAGGCCAGGCGCCGGCTGGGGCGCTGTATCTGCTCAAGATCGATGCGGCCGCAAACGCGCAGCTGATCGACGCCGCCGCCTACAAGGGGATGCGCACCTACGGACTGGTCAAGGAGCTCAAGGCGGCCCAGGGTGAAAAAAACAGCGTGACCGGGATCGGGCCCGCCGGCGAATGCCAGATGGCCATCGCCTCCATCCAAACCACCGATTTTGACGGCCGGCCCTGTCGCGCCGCCGGCCGCGGCGGGCTGGGGGCGGTCATGGGCGCCAAGGGGCTCAAGGCCCTGGTGGTGGACCAGGGCGGCAAAAACCCGGATCCCCTGGCGGACCCCGAGGCCTTCAAGGCCTCCGCCAAGGCCTATGCCCAGGCGGTCAAGGCCGACGAGTTCAGCGGCGAGATCCTGCCGGAGCTGGGAACCGCCGTCCTGGTGGGCCCCATCAACGAGGCCGGCGCGCTGCCCACCCGCAACGCCACCCAGGGGCAGTTCGAGGGCGCGGAGAAGATCAGCGGTGAAACCCTGGCCCAAACCATCAAGGCCCGTGGCGGCAAAACCACCCACAAGGGCTGCGCCAACTGCATCATCAACTGTTCCAACGAATATGTGGACAAGGACGGCGGCTACGTGACCTCCTCGCTGGAGTACGAAACCATCTGGTCCATGGGAGCCATGATCGGCAATGACGATCTGGACGCCATCGCCCGCCTGGATTTTCTCTGCGACGACATCGGGCTGGACACCATCAGCACCGGGGTGGCCGTGGCGGTGGCGATGGATGCGGGCCACAAACCCTTCGGCGACGGCGCCGCCGCCATCGCCATGGTGGAGGAGATCGGCCAGGGGACGGAATTCGGCAAGGTCCTCGGCGCCGGCCCGGCGGCGGTGGGCAAGCACTTCAATCACCACCGCGTGCCGGTGATGAAAAACCAGAGCATGGCGGCCTACGACCCGCGCGCCCTGCAGGGCATGGCGGTGACCTACGCCACCAGCCCGATGGGCGGCGACCACACCGCCGGCTGGGTGGTGGACAAGAACCTGGAGGCCTTCGGCGGCACCCTGGACCGCTTTTCGGCCGAAGGCCAGGTGGAGGCCTCGCGCGACACCCAGATCCACATGGCCGCGGTGGACACCATGGGGCTCTGTGATTTCGCCCAGTCGGGCCTGGCCGCCGAGGGCGGCTTCGACCACTTCATGCGGATGATCAGCGCCAAGCTGGGGCGGCCGTTCGATTCGGCCGACTGGCAGGCTCTCGGCCGGCGGGTGCTCAAGGCCGAGCGCGACTTCAACCGGCGGGCCGGCTTCACCAACCAGGACGATCGCCTGCCGCGGATGTTCTACGAGGAGCCACTGCCGCCCCACAACAAGGTCGTGGTGGTCTCCGACGCGCAGATGGACGCGACCTTCGATTTTTGACGGTGCCCGCGATGGTCGTCCAGGTCACGCTTTACGGGACGCTGCGCAAGCGCTTTGCGGGCTACGATGCGGCAAACGGCCTCAGCGTCCAGCTCCAGCCGGGGGCCGGGGTGGCCGACCTGATTGCCCGGCTGGGGCTTGCCGAGGTCCGGCTGGGCTTTATTTCCGTCGACGGCCGGATCGTCCATGGCGACGTGCCGCTGCATGACGGGGACCGGGTGCGCATTTTTCAGCCGATTTTCGGCGGCTGACACCGGACGTCGGCATCTGTCGGAGGTTTTTGGGCCTGCGACGCAGGCGAAGGGCGCTGATGATCCGCACCCCAACCGACGAGGAGTCCAAAGAAGATGAGCGAGGCATTGAATCCGTTTAAGATCGCCCAGCAGCAGCTGGACGCCGCCGCCGAGCGGCTGGGTTTGGATGCGGCCACCCATGAGTTGCTGCGCTGGCCGATGCAGGAGCTCAAGGTGACCCTGCCGGTCCGGATGGACGACGGCAGCACGCGAATTTTTCACGGCTTCCGGGTGGCCCACAACACGGCCCGCGGGCCGGCCAAGGGGGGCTTGCGCTGGCACCCGGACGAGACCATCGACACGGTGCGCGCCCTGGCGACCTGGATGACCTGGAAAACCGCGGTGGTGGACCTGCCCCTGGGCGGGGGCAAGGGCGGGGTGGTGTGCAACCCCAAGGCCTTGTCTGCGGCCGAAAAAGAGCGCCTGGCGCGGGCCTATGTGCGGGCCGTGGCCCGTGCGCTGGGCAGCACCCGGGATGTCCCGGCCCCCGACGTCTACACTACCCCCCAGATCATGGCCTGGATGCTGGACGAGTATGAAACGATCAGCGGGGAGAAGCAGCCCGGTGTGATCACTGGCAAACCGCTGCCCCTGGGGGGCTCGGCCGGCCGGGAGGACGCCACCGGTCGGGGCGGGGTCTATGTGCTGCGGGAAGCCGCCAAGGCGCTTTCGATCAACCTGGCGGGGGCCACCCTGGCGATCCAGGGGCTGGGCAACGTGGGCCGGCATGCGGCCCTTTTGGCGGAATCGATCCTGGGGCTGAAGATCGTGGCCGCGGCCGATGAAACCGGCGGGGTATACAACGCCAGAGGTCTCAACGCCCGGCAGCTGGTGGATTACGTCGCCCTCCACGGGGGGGTGGCCGGCTATCCGGAGGGCGATTTTCTGACCAACGAAGAGCTTTTCGCCGTTGAGGCCACCGTCTTGGTGCCCGCGGCCCTGGAGAGCGTGATCACCGAGAAAAATGCCGACCGGCTGAGATGCCGGCTCTGCCTGGAGCTGGCCAACGGCCCGAGCACCCCGGAGGCCGATCGGATCCTGGAGGAGAAGGGTATCAATGTCATCCCCGATTTTCTGGCCAACGCCGGCGGGGTCACGGTGTCCTATTTCGAGCAGGTCCAAAACGCCTACAATTTTTTCTGGACCCTCAAGGACGTCCACAACCGTTTGGACGACCAGATGACCCAGGCCTTCAACGGGGTCTTCGAGATGCACCGCCGGGAGAAGGTCAATCTGCGCCAGGCCGCCTATCTCGTGTCGGTGGCGCGGGTGGCCGAGGCGTGCAAACTGCGCGGTTGGGTTTGAGCCGGCACCGGGGCCCGGCTGGGTGAAAATGGACCGCAGCGGGGGCCGGTGAGCCTCCGCCCGGTGAAGGGGGGCCTCCCATCGAAGCGACCGTGCACATCGACATGCTGCATGTCTTTCGCCTGCTGCGCAAAATGATGCGCTATCCCGACCTGGTGGAAACCATGCGGGAAATTTTTTTAAAGGCCCTCAAGACCAAGGGGGTCGGCCTCCCCGAGGACCTGCCCCGGACGGCCCGCACCCAGCTCGCCGCCCAGGCCTGCGAGGTCTCCGCGGCCAATATCCGGGACTACGCCGACCTGCTTGTCTACACGGCCTTTGCCAAAGCCTTCAACGATCAAGAGGTCGAGGACTACATCAACCTGGCGCGCAAGCAGGACCGGTTTCAGAACCTCAACAAAGTCGTCAACATGGAGGGCACCACCTCCCGCAAAATCAAGAAGGCCCTCAAGGAGTTCTGTGAAATCCCCATGGGCGACCTCTACATCTCGCCCAGCGAAGCCGAGGGCGTGCGGGTCGCATTGATCAACCATTTCATCTCCAACCAACTGCCCTTTATCGGCATCGCCAAAAACCACATCACCATCCGCGACATCGAGGAGCTGGCCGATCGCATCATCTGGAACCGCCGGCGGCCGGGGAAGATCGGCGGCAAGTCGGCGGGGATGTTTCTGGCCTACAAGATCCTCGTTCCCAAGCTCACCCATGGCGACCCGGAAATCGAAAAGTACGTCCGCATTCCCGAGAGCTACTACATCAACACCGGCAATTTCAGCGACTTCATCGATTCCAACGAACTCTATCAGTTCCACGCCCAGAAATACAAATCCCGCGAGGAACTCGAAGAAGGCTGCCAGCAGGTGGCGGCGCTTTTCCGAAACGCCCAGTTCTCGCCGGACGTGGTTGCGGATTTTCGCGAACTGCTGGCGAAGATCGGCCCCCACCCCCTGATCCTGCGCTCCTCCAGCCTGCTGGAGGACAACTTCGGCTACGCCTTCTCCGGCAAGTACGACTCGGTCTTCATCACCAACCAGGGCGATATCGAGACCCGCCTGCAGGAATTCATCTGGGGTCTCAAGCAGGTCCACATGAGCACCTACGGGCCGGCGCCGATCGTCTACCGCCGGGACAACAACCTGCTGGACTTCGATGAGAAGATGAGCGTTCTGGTGCAGAAGGTGGTGGGGCGGCGCTTCGGCGACTATTTCTACCCCTTTGCCGCCGGGGTGGCCTTCTCCTACGGGGCCTACAGCTGGACGCCGCGGATTCGCAAGAAGGACGGGATGATCCGGCTGGTGCACGGGTTGGCCACCCAGGCGGTGGACCGGGTGGGCGGCGGCTACCCCCGCATGGTGCATCTCAGCCACCCGCAGCTGCGGCCCGAGGTGGAGGCGGCTCAGATCATCAAGTACTCCCAGAAACTGGTGGACGTTCTCAACCTCGAAACCGGACGGCTGGAATCGATCCCCTTCCAGCGGCTGGCCCGCGAGTCCGGCCACCCGGACCTTTATTTCGCCGTTTCCCTGAACCAGGAGGGGCACATGGCGGCCCCGCTGTTCAAAGGCCAGCCGATTCCCCCGGAACAGGCCTGCCTGACTTTCGACAACCTCCTGGGAAAAACCGACTTTTGCCCCCTGATGCGCAAGGTCCTGCGGACGCTTCAGGAGGCCTACGGCCGGCCGGTGGACGTCGAGTTTGTCTGGGACGACGGGCTGCTTTACATCGTCCAGTGCCGCTCGCTGGCGCTGCACAAGGAAGTGGGGGCGGTGGCGCTGCCCCAGGACCTGGACCCGCAACAGGTGCTCTTCACCAACGAGCAGGTCATGTACAGCGGGGTGGCGACCCGTATCGCCTACGTCGTCTACGTAGACCCCAAGGCCTACGACCGCCTGGCCAGCACCCAGGAAAAACTCGCCATCGGGCGCGTGGTCAGCCGTCTCAACCGGCTGCTTCAGGACACCCGCTTCGCGCTTTTGGGGCCGGGCCGCTGGGGCAGCAACGACATCAACCTCGGGGTGCGGGTGGGCTACGGCGACATCAACCACACCCGTGTCCTGGGGGAGGTCGCCTTCGCGGGCAACGGAAGCACCCCGGAGGTGTCCTATGGGACGCACTTTTTCAACGATCTGGTGGAGGCCGGCATTCTCTCGGTGGCCATTTTCCCGGACCAGGGCACAACGATTTTCAATGAATCGTTCCTGCAGCGGGCACCCAACCGGCTCAAAACCCTGGCCCCGGAACTGGCCCAGTACGAGGGGGTGGTGCACGTGATCCATGTGCCCGAGGCCACCGGGGGCTGCCTTTTAAACGTCTATCAGGACGATACCGGGCAAAGGGGGGTGGGCTGCTTTCAGCCCGCCTCCGATTAGCGTCCGGGGGATCGGCGCCGCTTTACGGGGAGTCGTTCGTTTCTGCAACCGTTTCTGGGATGAAAGGAGTTCGTGGATGGAAGGAAGCTACCAATACGCCAGCTGGGTCCTGTGGGGGCTGGGCGCCTACATGGCCCTGATGCTCTATATCGGCTGGTACGCCTCCAAGCGCATCGCCAGCGCCACCGATTTTATCGTCGCCGGCCGGCGCCTGGGGATCGTCTTCGCCACCGGCACCCTGACGGCCACCTGGTTCGGTTCCGGCACCTGCATGGGCGGTGCGGGAAACGCCTATCTGTGGGGCAACCAGGGGGTTATCTTCGACCCCTGGGGGGCGGCCCTGTGTCTCGTGCTGACCGGCTTTTTCTTCGCCCGCCTGATGCGCCGGGGCAAGTACCTCACCCTGGTGGATCTTTTCGAAATTCGCTACGGCAGGACCATGGGGCTTCTGGCAACCATCTCCCTGTGCATTGCGGAGATGGGCTGGGTGGGGGCCCAGCTGGTGGGCTTCGGCACGATCATCCACTACTTCGGCGGCATCCCCCTGGAGGCCGGCATTCTGGTCTCGACCGTCATCCTGGTGGCCTACACCTACCTGGGCGGGATGTGGTCCGTGACCCTGACCGATGTCTTTCAGATCGTCATTCTCACCGTGGGGATGATCGGCATGCTCTATGTGGCCGTGCCCCTGGCCGGCGGCTGGGAGGCCATCTTCTCCAACGACCCCTCCCACAACCTGATGGGCACCAACCAGTGGTCCTTCATTCCGACCCCCGAGTCGGCGGCCGACCCGGAGCTCGGCAACGCCGGTTACTTCTACTACACCGGCCACCTGGGGTGGTTCTACTGGCTGGCCGCTTGGCTGGCCATCGGCTTCGGCAGCATTCCGGCCCAGGACCTGATGCAGCGCGTACTCTCGGCCAAAAACGAAAAGGTGGCCTCGGTCGCATGCTATCTTTCCGGCCTGATGTACTGCACCATCGGCATGATGCCGGTGATCATCGGTATGGCCTATTTTCACCTCAACCCCGAGCTGGGCATCGATGACGCCATGAACCAGATTCTGCTGCTGATGGCGGTGGAGCACCTGCACCCCCTGTTTGCAGTGGTTTTCGTGAGCGCCCTGGTGGCGGCCCTGATGAGCTCCTCGGACAGCGCCATCCTGGCGGCCGCCTCGTGCATCGGCTACAACGGCTACAAGTATTTCAAACCCGAAGCGGACGAGACCCAGACCCTGCGGGCCACCCGCATCGCCATTCCGCTGGTGACGGTGGCCGCCCTGGTCCTGGCCCTGTATTTCCAGGTGATCTACAATCTCATGGTGATCGCCTGGTCGGTGCTCCTGGTTTCGGTCTTCGCTCCCTACGCGGCGGCCTTCTTCTGGAAAAAGAGCAACAACACCGGGGCGATCGCCTCCTTCTGCGGGGGCCTGGCGGTCTGGATCGTCATGTATTTCGTGTACCTGCCGACCACCATCGCGGCCAACACCGACGCGGTGCCGGGCTTCGAGGGCACCGTTTACTTCGAGTGGGCCATGTGGGACGCGCTTTACATCAGCTCGGTGTGGGCCCTGCTGGGCTCCATCCTGATCCTGGTGGTGGTCTCGCTGGCCACCCAGAAGGTGGACGCGCCCAAACCGCTGCGCGACATGAACGGCGACCTGCTGCCGGTGCGCAACTGGCGGGGGTTTGGTTTCAAAAAGGACAAGACGCCGGCTCCGGCCGCAGTGGAAGAGGGGGCGGCCTGATCCCGCCCCCTGCGGGGGTGTCGCTGCCGATTTTTCGGCCGACCACAAGGAGGACGAAGATGAACATTCTCGTGGGCTATGACGGGTCAAACGTCGCCAAGGATGCGATTGCCCTGGCCGAACAGCAGGCCAAGGCCTTCAACGCCAAGGTCTTCATCGTGGCGTCGATGGAGTTTGCGCCCCAGGTGGAACGGCACAAATACGAGGTCTTTCAGGAGGACCTCAAAGAGGCCAAGGCGCGCTTCGACGCCCTGGGCATCGACTGCCAGACCGAGGTGTCCGTCAAAAGCGACAATGCCGGCGAGGACCTGCTGCAGCACGCCCGGGATTTGAAGGCCGATCTGATCATCATCGGCGTCAAGCGGCGCTCCAAACTGGAGAAGCTCGTTTTCGGCTCCACCGCCCGCTACGTTATCATGGAAGCGCCTTGCCCGGTGCTGACGGTCAAGTAGCCGGGGCAGCCTGCCTGGCCCCTCTGCCAAAAAAAGCCCTTCGAATCTTGCCTGCGGCGCGGCAGCGAAGGGCTCTCCCATTTTTGGGCGGCGCCGGGCCCGGCCGGTTGTTCCTTCTGCGAAAAGCCCACATCGCCGGTGGGCTTCACGGCGGGGTTTCCCAATCGTAGCGGTTTTTAATCAACTCCAAGCGCATGGAGGTTTTCACGCCGGTGACGCCGTCGATGCGGGTGATGCGGTCCATCAGGGCCCGCAGTTCTTGCTGGGATTTGAAGCTGAACTCCAGGTCGAAATCCACCGCACCGGTCAGCCGGGCGATGTACCAGATCCCCTGCACCCCTTTGAGGGCCTCGGCCACCTGCTGCGCTTTTTGAATGTCCACGTGCAGCTTCAGGTTGCCGACGATACCGTAGCCCAGTTTGCTGCGGTTGCCCACCGCCACGATCTGGATGAAATCCTCCGCCAAGAGGCGCTTGAGACGTTTGCGAACGGTGGTTTCCGAAATGCCCAGCTGCTTGGCAATTTCCGTGTTGGGCAAGCGCCCGTCGGTTTTGAGAAGCTGGATGATGCGGGTGTCGGTCTCGTCGATGGGGGGTGACATAAACGCTCCTCACGGGGGTGGCATTCTGTGTGGTCTTTTACCGCTGCAGCCATGGGGGACCCGGTCGCCGGCAGAGGGCGTAGCGGGTCCATGGCAACTGGGTTTTTAACATAGGGCGGACGGTGAGGCAAACGAACAAGGGAAGATTTTACAAAAATGTAAACGAAATCGGTATTAATTTTTCAAAAAATTTTGCTGATTCGTTTTAAATCTATTGACAATCGAATCAAAATGACCTCTATCATAAACACCTCCGCCAACATGTCGCTAGCTGTTCCAGGCCTGCTGGCTCTCGGGGGGCGAGCCGATCGGGCCCGGGCGGGAAACGGCGATTGCCGCAGTGGCGCGTTGATCGGCAAGTCACCCGCCCCAGGAGAGGGCATACGGGCCCATGGACCGGATAGCCGTTGTGCAAGACTTCTGCTTCCCGGGCGCCAAGGCGGGCAATCTCGCCAAAGCCGGCCGCTGGGTGGCCGAGGCGGCCGGCCAGGGCGCTCAGCTGGTGCTTTTCCCGGAGCTTTATCTGACCGGCTTCGGATTCGAAGGCCCCACCGCCCCCGGGTTGGCCGAAAACCTGGACGGGGCGGCGATGGATTTCCTGAAAACCCTGGCACACCGTCACCGGCTGTGGATCCTGATGGGATTTCCGGAACGTGATCCCGTCTCCGGGCGCGTCTTCAATTCCCTGGTGTGCCTGACGGACCAGGGTGCGGTGGCCGGTTGCTATCGTAAAGTCCATCTTTTCGACCGGGAGCAGGCCGTTTTTGACCGCGGCGACGCGTCGGTGGTGATCGACACGCCCCTCGGGCGCGCGGGGCTGCTGATCTGCTACGACATCGAATTCCCGGAGTTGGCCCGCTGCCTGGCCCTTCAGGATGCCCGTCTGCTGTTGGTTGCCAGCGCCAATATGGTGCCCTGGTGCCCTCAGCAGGAAATTTTCGCCCGGGCGCGGGCCGCAGAAAATCAGGTTTTTCTGGCACTGGCCAACCGCGTCGGCCAGGAGGCAGGCTTCAGGTTTTGCGGCCGCAGCATCTGCGTGGATCCTTTGGGGCGGGTCACCGCCCGGGCCAACGCCAGAGGCCCCCAACTTTTGGTTGCTGAGTTGGCACCGGAGCACGGCCGGCCGCCTCAGGGGGCGGCGGTGGATTATTTGCGCGACCGGCGACCCGAAGTCTACGCCGCCTTGTCGGTGGCCTTGCAAACGAGACGGCTGACTGCCATCGCTTCCGGCAGCCCCGCGGCGGACTTTGTGGCCGCCACGGAAACCCAGACATCGAGATCACAAACGGAGGAGGGTGAAACATGAGGTGTAAAGCGCTGTGGACGGTGTTCGGGATGACCCTGGTGTTGTCTTGCTGTTTAGCTGTGGCCGCGGCCCAGACCCCGATTCTGGTCGGCGCGCCGCTGCCGCTGACCGGCCCCTACGCCAGTGACGGCGAGCAGATGAAGATGGCGCTGGAAATGGCGGTGGCCGAAAAGAACGCCGCCGGCGGCCTGTTGGACCGGCCGTTGGAACTCAGGTTCGGGGATGTGGGCGGTTTGGAGGCGGAAAAGATCAAGGCCGTGGGAGAGCGGCTGGTGGGCGCGGGGGTCGATGTGGTCATCACCGGTTATGATGACGGCGGGGTGGACACCAAAGTTTTCGGCCAGTACGACATCCCTTACCTGCACGGCAACGCCATGACCCTCTGCACCGAGCCGGTGGCACGGGAACCCGAAAAGTACTGGAACTGCTTCCAGTATACCTTCAACGATACCGACTACGGCAAGAACGCGGCCGACAATTTGTTCAAGGTCCATACCGAAATGGGCTGGACCCCGCCCAACAAAAAGGTGGCCGTTATCAAGGTCGATTACGCCTACAACGTCATGCCGGCCGACGAGTTCGTGCGCAGGGTCGAAAAGATGGGCTACGAGGTTGTGGTCAATGAAACCACGCCTTTTGGCGTGGCCGAATGGGGTCCAATCCTCTCCCGGATCGAGTCCAGCCAGCCGGCCTACGTGACCTTCTGGAATCTGGATCCCACCGATGCGGCCCGGTTCATGAAGCAGTTTGTCGAGCGCTTCGGCGAAGACGGTCTCGATGCGCTGGTCTACATGCAGTACACGCCTTCGATTCCCGAGTTTTTGGAGCTGGCCGGCAAAGCGGCCGACGGCCTGCTTTGGGTGGCGGGCGCCGACGAGTTCGGGCCGAAATTCGAATCCTACAAGCAGCGCTGGGTGGCGCGTTTCAAAAAGGACCCAGCCGGTTTCTACTCGGTTGTCACGCGCGATGCCTTCGACATCTGGGTCCAGGCGGTGGAGCGCGCCGGCTGTGTGGATTGCTACCGGGACGTCGCCAGGCTGATCCGCGAATCTGCCCATGACGGCATGGCCGGTCTCTTCGTCTTCAACCCCGTCGATCAGTCGGCCATTCCGGGCGAGTACCTGATGCCGCTCATTTGGCACCAGATTTGGGACGGCAAGAACATTCAGGTGGATCCCCAGCGCTTCAAGAAAGCGCCCTATCAGAAGCCCCCCTGGGTTAAGAAATGATGAACCGCTGAAAGTACCTCGCCGGACGGATTTTCAAAAGGTGCCGGGTGGCTGCGCACCCCCCTCGCCCGAGGCGGGCTGAAGGTGCGCCGCAGCGACGCGGCGATGCAGCCCCGCATGGAAGGCGGGCCTTTTGGGTAGCCGGCGAGGAATCACCTTTTCTTTTCCCGCTTCCGCCGGCGAAGGCCTTCCAGCCTTTCGCCGGCCCGCGGCCCCCAAGGCGACAGGCATGATCCTGGAGACCCAAAACCTGTCCAAGCAGTTTGGCCGCCTCCGGGCACTGGAGGCGGTGGACCTCGCCGTGGCGCCCGGCGAGATTTTCGGGATCGCGGGCCCCAACGGGGCCGGTAAATCCACCCTTTTCAACGTTATCGCCGGTACTTTTCCGCCCACCTCCGGGCGGGTGCTCTTCAAAGGCCGGGAGATCACCCGGCTGCCGGCCCACCGCATCTGCCATCTGGGCTTGGCGCGGACCTTTCAGATCCCCCAGACCTTCCAAACCCTAAGCGTGTATGACAACATCCGGGTGGGAGCCACCTTCGGCAACAGCGGCCGCGGGCGACGGGAACACATCGCGGCGGTGATGGATTTTCTCGGGCTGACACCCCACCGGGACGACATCGCCCGCAATCTCGATCTCTACACCATCAAACAGGTCATGGTGGCCGCGAGCCTCGCGACCGGCTGCCAGCTTCTGATGCTCGACGAACCCTTGGCAGGCCTCTCCATGACCGAAATCAGCGAATTTATCGCCATGGTCCGCAGGATCAACCGCGACATGGGCATCACCATCCTCATGATCGAACACCTTCTGGATACCCTGATCGAGGTTTCCCACCGGATGCTGATTCTGCATAACGGTGCGGTGATCTACACCGGCGATCCCGAAGGGGTGCGCCAGGACCCCAAGGTCGTCGAGGTCTATCTCGGCCCGGGGGCGGAGGTGGGGCCATGATCGCCAAGACACCCCGGGGGGTGGCGGAGCTGGAGGTGAGCGCCCTCGTGAGCCGTTACGGCGAGATGCCGGTTCTGCGGCGGGCCTCGCTCCAGGTCTTTCAGGGGGAGGTGGTGGCCCTTTTCGGACCCAACGGCCACGGCAAATCGACCCTGCTCAAGACGATTGCTGGGATTCACCCGGCCACGGGCGGCACCATCCGCTACCGTGGGCGGGACATTTCCGCCATGGCCAGCGAAAAAATCGTCGAGATGGGGGTGGCCTACATTCCCGAGGCCCGCAACCTGTTTCCCGAAATGACGGTCCTTGAGAACCTGACCCTGGGAGCCTACAATCGGAGGGCGCGCCGGGAGCTGGCGCAAACCCTGGCCTTCGTGTTGGCACTTTTTCCTCGCCTCGAAGAGCGCAAAGACCAGATCGCGGCCACCCTGAGCGGCGGTGAAAGCCGGATGCTGGCGGTCGGGCGCGGGCTGATGAGCAAAGCCTCGCTGCTGTTGATCGACGAGCCGTCCATTGGGCTTTCGCCCCTGATGAAACAGACGGTCTTCGATGCCATCGGCAAGATTCGCCGTGAAACCGGCAGCGCCATTTTGATCGTGGAGCAGGAGGTCGACTACCCGCTGCGCCTGGCCGACCGCATTTACCTGCTCAAGAACGGGCAGGTCGTGCTGGAGAAGGCCGCCGGCGAAATCAGCAAGGCCGAGATCGAAGCTTCCTATTTTTAACGGTCCGGCCGAAAACGGCAATCCCTGCGTCGCGCACCCCGGCCAACCCCGCGCATTGCGCTGGGTGGTGGGGGAAAACGGTTTGCTGCGAAATTCACATACCGCGCCAGCCCAGTTGAGGTGACCCTCATCTTACATCCAGGCCGGTCGCGGTCCCCTCAGGCCACAGGGGGGTCCATCGGGAGGTGTACCATCAAGGATCTGCTCTACGCCCTGGTAAGCGGACTGATATCCGGCTCCCTATACGCCAGTATGGCCTTGGGGCTGGCGATTGTCTACGGCGTCATCCATGTTTTCAATTTCGGCCATGGCATCGTGGCCGTCATCGGGGGGTATCTGACCTGGCTGCTGCTCAGCCAGACGGGAATGGGGCTGATCCCGGCAGTGGTCTGCATGCTGGTGATGATGTTCTTTTTCGGTCTGCTGATTTTCAAACTGACCCTCAACCCGCTGCTTAAAACCCCCAACTGGGAGTTTTCCACCATCATCTTCCTCCTGGGGCTCGGAATCCTGTTGGAAAACCTGACGCTGCAGGCCTTCGGCCCGCGGGTCAAGTACATCCCACCCTTCTTCGAGGGCAGTCTCAAACTGGGCTTTCTGCGGGTCAACTGGCACGAAATCAGTATCATCGTCATCGTGCTGGTTTTCGTGGTGCTGCTCAATCTTTTTCTGAAGCGTACCTGGTTTGGCAAGGCCATGCGGGCCGTGGCGCAGGACATGGACGGCGCGCGCATCGTGGGCATCAATATCCAGCAGACCTTCGGTTTTGCCTTTGCTCTTGCCACCGCCGTGACCGGCTTCAGCGGAGTGCTGCTGGGAACCAAGTACTACATGACCCCCCACATCGGCTGGGATTGGATGGTCAAGGGGTTCGTGATCATCGTACTCGGCGGCTTGGGCAGCGCCAGCGGAGCCATATACGCGGCCCTCATCATGGGCATTATCGAAGCCTATGTCACCCTGTTGCTGGGTTCACTTTGGGTATGGCCCGCCTGGTTTGTTCTTTTTGTGGTTATTCTGCTGCTGCGGCCCCAGGGGTTGGTCGGCGGCCGGACGCTTTGATGGGGGATCAAAAGATCGGGATGCACGGGATGACCGACAGTTTGAACTGGAAGAGGATCGCGATTGGCGCCGGGCTGCTGCTGATGGCCGTTTATCCGCTGATTCACGGCGACCCATACATCATGCACATTTTTATTCTCTTTTTCATCTGGTCGCTGGTGGCCTCCAACTGGAATTTGCTGATGGGCTATGCCGGGATCTTTTCCCTGGGCAACATCGCCTTTCTGGCCATCGGGGCCTATACCTCCGGGATTCTGTCCAAAAACCTCAGCTGGTCGCCGTGGCTGTGCATCTTACTGGGGGGAATCGCCAGTATGGCGCTGGTCACCGTATTTATCGGGCTGCCGGCCTTGCGCCTTAGCGGGATTTACATCGCGCTGCTGTCCCTTATTTTTGCCGATTCCCTGCCCACCATCCTGACCCAGACCCGCAGCCTCACCGGCGGTGCCATGGGGCTGCATGACGTGCCGCCGCTTTTTGAAGGCATCCTGCGCATCCACTCCTATTACATCTGCTTCGCCCTCTTTTTGGTAATGCTGACCATCATCTACCGGACCATTCATTCCGCCACCGGACTGGCCTTCGTGGCCCTGCGGGATTCACGCGAATTCGCCCGATCCCTGGGCATCAGCGAGTATCGCGAAAAGCTCAAGGTGTTTGCGCTGGTATCTTTCCTGACCGGCATTGTGGGGGGCTTTTACGTCCACTACCTGGGCGATATCTCGCCAACCACCCTGACCATCGAACCCTTTCTGCTGACCATTGCGATGATGGAAATGGGGGGCATCGGCCGCTTCCCCGGAGCCGTACTGGGGGCGGTCATCATCGTTTTCGGCAACGAGTTTCTGCGTCTGGCCGGCACGCTGCGTCTGGCCTTGTTGGGCGCGCTGATTTGCGCCATCATTCTTTTTTTCCCAGGCGGCCTGATGCAGCTGGTGGACTGGATTGACACCCGCATCGCGGCCCGGCGGCGCCGGGCGCACGGCTGAAACCCGGCTGCACACTTTCCAGGGTGGCCGATCTTCAGCGCCCCAAGGAGCCATGCATGAACCATCGACTGATCCTCACCGCGGCCAATATCATCACCATGACGGCCGAGCGGGACCGGGCCGAGGCGCTCGCCATTGAAAACGGGCGCCTGGTGCGGGTCGGCGCCCGGGACGCCGTGGGGGATCTCATCCAGCAGGGCTGGCCGGTGCTGGATCTTCAGGGCCGGACCGTTCTGCCGGGGTTTATCGACACCCATCAGCACCTGATGTTGACCGGCCTGCTGGCGACCGCGATTGCGCTGGATGAGGTCGGCTGCCTGGACGAGGTCCTGGAGCGGGTGGCCGCCGGCAGCCGGGAGACGCCGTCCGGGGCCTGGGTGCGCGCGGGCTATCTCAACGAACAGCGCTTGCGCGAAAAACGGATGCCCACCCGGGAGGAGTTGGACCGCGTGTGCAGCGACCGACCGGTTTTCGTATTGCACACCACCGCCCACATGTGCGCCTTCAACACCCGCGGCCTGGAGCTGCTGCAGCTCCCCGAGAGTCTGGAGGGTGTCGACCGTAAGGGGGGGCGGCCCACCGGGGTTGTGCGGGATCCGGGGATCTTGACCCACGTTCATCCGGTCATGGCCCGGCTCATCCCCGAGGCCGTCAAGGTGGCGGCCATGGAGGTGGCCGGCCGCAAGGCCCTCGAAAAAGGCATCACAACCCTGCATGCACTCGACGGCGGCGATCTCGGGCCCGGGGAGACCCAGATCATCATGGCCCACCGGGAGCAGCTGCCGGTGCGCGTCGTGTGCTACAACCAAAACATGGATCTGGAGGAAGTCCGCCGGCTGGGACTGCCCCGGGTGGGCGGCTGCATTTGTGCCGACGGCGCCTTCGAGGCGCACACGGCGGCCCTATTCGAGCCCTACACTGATCAGCCCGGCAATTACGGCGCCCTGACCTACAGCCAGGAGGTCATGGATCGCTTTGTTTTGGAGGCCCACCGCGAAGGCCTGCAGATCGCGGTCCACTGTGAATCCGAGCGTGCCATCGAACAGGTCCTGGCGGCGATGGAAAAGGCCCTGCGCGCCCATCCGCGTTCGGACCACCGCCATCGCATCGAACACCTGGAGCTGCCCACCTACAACCAGATCGCGCGCATGGCCGCCGCCGGCATCATGGCGGCCATGCAGCCCGCCTTTATCCCGGCCTTCATTTGCAGCCAGGGAATGCAGGGCTATGCCCCCCTGCTGGGGACGACCCGGCTGCGGCGGCTGCATCCCTACCGGACCCTGCGCGACCATGGCATCCCGGTCTGCGGCGGTTCCGACAGCCCCGTGACGCCTTACGGCCCCCTTGCCGGCGTCCAGGCGGCGGTCCTGCACCCCAACCTCGAAGAGCGTATTTCGCGCCACGAGGCGCTGGAAATGTTCACCGTCGCGGCGGCCTGGAGCGCCTTCGAGGAAGCCCAAAAGGGGAGCCTGGCGCCGGGCAAGCTGGCCGACCTGGTGGTTTTGGAGCGGGACCCCTTTGCGGTGGCGGCCGATGAAATCGCGGCGATCCGCGTGGATCGGGTGTTTGTGGGAGGCCGTCAATATGAAATTTGAAGGCGGTTTAGAAAGTCCAATTTCGGCGTTGCGCCGCATGGCGATGCTGCTGCTCCTGTGGTTTCTGGCCGGGGCGGTTGGCTGGATCCCGGTGGCTTTGGCCGGAACCACCGCAGGCTGCGGCGGCCTGCAGCTGGAGCCCAGGGCGCCGGCCTATTATATCTACCCGGAGTATGTCGCCGTCTGTCCCCGGGGCGGGGCCGGGATCCGCTGCTACCGTTATCATTGGGACTGGGTCTGTGAAAAAGGTGACACCCTTTACTGGGACCGCCGCCTGGAGGCCGCCGCGCATGCCGCCTGCGGCTGCCCGCCGCCCGCCGGGGTGGCCTCGGCCTCCCCGGCGGTATCGGCCAAGCCCCGCGAAACGCTTTTCGGCGGGGCGCGGGAATTGTCAAATGGGCCGCCAGATTGAGTTTTGTCGGCGTTAGACCGTGGAAAACGGCCCGATAAGCGTTGATTATTTGTAGGACCTGGTGTAAAGGAAAGAGCGATGATAGCTTAAAATTTCCGCCCCACGGCCGGCGGTGCGGGGCTGAGGGGCAGCGGTGGGCACTTTGGGCGATGGTCCCAACGGGTGACGACAGGAGTGTAAAATGAAAATTCTGGTGGGCTATGACGGGTCCAACGCGGCCAAAGACGCGCTCGTACTGGCCAAGAAGCACGCCAAAGCCTTTGATGCCAAGGTTTTTGTGCTCTCTTCGCTGGAGAAGGGCAACGAGGACCAGCTGCCCAAGATCGAGCAGGCCGAGGGGGATCTGGAATATGCCAAGACTTTTTTCGACAAGGACGGTATCCCCTGCGAAACCCACCTCTTGATCCGCGGGCTGAGCCCCGGGGAGGACCTGATCGAGTTCGCCAACGAAAATGAGATCGACGAAATCATTGTCGGCGTCAAGCGCCGCTCCAACGTCGGCAAGCTGATTTTCGGCTCAAATGCCCGCTACGTGATCATGGAGGCCAACTGTCCGGTGGTGACCATCAAGTAAACGGCCGCCGCCCAGTGTTGAGGTCAAAGCCCGCTTCCCCCGTCAGGGGGAGAGCGGGTTTTTTTTGCCCTGTGCGGCGCGGCTCTCCAAACTTCCGACGGGCCGGCGGCGGCTTTTTTTTCAGGCATGCGCCTCGAAGCGGTTCTGTTCGCGGTTTTTGACGGTCCTGCGGGGGTCGAAAATGCGGCCGTTCATCGCCACGTAAACCCCGGCGGGCAGCAGTTGGACCGCCATCACGGCGCAGCCAATATTGAAGACCGCATCGGTGAAGCGGAACCGCGCCGGCTGCATGGCGCCGGTGAGGACGATCACTTTGTCGCCCAGGGTCTGCAGCACTCGCGCCGTATCGAGCATCGTATCGGTGCCGTGGGTAACCACGAAATGCCGCTGGGGGGCGGCGGCGATCGTATCCCGGATCAGGCGGCGGTCCGCCTCGGTCAGTTCCAGGCTGTCCTTGCGCATGAGCTGCCGCACCGAGTAGGGGACGGTGACGTTGGCCTCGCGCAGCACGTCGACGACCTGGGGATCGCCCACCTGAAATTCGCTTTTGGCATCGAAGTAGAGCTTGTCGATGGTGCCGCCGGTGGTGATGATCTGGATTTCCATGCGTGCTCCGGGAGCTTTTCGCAGCCTCTCAGTTGGTGAGGCTCTGAATCGGCGCCGGGATCAGGCCGCCGAGGCGGATGAAGGCGTTGGGGCCGACGCCGTTGTTGACCGCCATGATCACCGACTCCCCCAGCAGCCCCCCGAAGTGGGCCCGCTCGCCGGCCTTCTTGCCGGGAACGGGGATCAGGCGGGTGGCGGTGGTTTTTTTATTGATGACCCCGATGGCCATCTCGTCGGCGATGATGGCCGACAGGGTTTCGGCCGAGGTGTCCCCGGGCAGGGCCACCATGTCCAGGCCCACCGAGCAGACGCTGGTGATGGCCTCCAGTTTTTCCAGCGAGAGGTGGCCCGCGGCGGCCGCATCCGATATGTTGAGGTCTTCGCTGACCGGGATGAAGGCGCCGCTCAGCCCGCCCACGTGCGAACTGGCGAATGCCCCGCCTTTCTTGACCGCGTCATTGAGCAGAGCCAAGGCGGCGGTGGTGCCGGGAACGCCGATGGCCAGCAGCCCCAGGCTCTGGAAAATCTCCCCCACGCTGTCGCCCACGTTGGGGGTGGGCGCCAGCGACAGGTCCACCACCCCGAAGCGGATTTCGAGGAGCTCGGCCACCTCGCGGCCGATGAGTTCCCCCACCCGGGTGACCTTGCAGGCGGTGCGTTTGATGAGGTCCGAGAGCTGGCCTAGGTCCAGGTCGGGGTGGGAGGCGAGGGCGCGCTCGACCGCTTTTTTGACCACCCCCGGGCCGCTGACCCCCACGTTGATCACCGAGTCGGGCTCGCCGACCCCCAGGTAGGCCCCGGCCATGAAGGGGACGTCCTGGGGAATGTTGGCAAACACGCAGAGTTTGGCGCAGGCCAGGCCGTCGCGCCCGGCGGTGCGCTCGGCGGCGGCCTTGATGGCCCGGCCCATCAGCAGGACCGCATCCATGTTGATGCCGGCCTTGGTGGAGGCCACGTTGACCGAGGCGCAGACGCGTTCGGTTTCCGCAAGCGCCTCGGGCAGTGCGGTGATCAGCGAACGGTCGCCGGCGGCGATGCCCTTTTCCACCAGGGCCGAGAAGCCACCGATAAAATCGACGTTCATCTCGCGGGCGCACGCGTCCAGGGTGCGGGCGATGGCCACCATCCCGTCGGGCCCCAGGGGGGCGCAGACCACGGCGATGGGGCTGACCGCGATGCGCTTGTTGACGATCGGGATGCCGTACTTGTCGCCGATCTGGTCGCAGACCGGCACGAGGGCCTCCGCGATGCGGCCGATCTTGTCGCGGATGCGGGTTTGGAGTGTGCCGAGATCGTGGCTGGCGCAATCGAAGAGGTTGATGCCGAGGGTGACGGTGCGGACGTCGAGATGCTCGTTTTTGAGCATCTCCAGGGTCGAGATGATTTCCTGGTAGCTTAACATGGCGGCCTGCTGATGCTTGAGGGGTTTGGACATGCGCCGCCGGGGCGGCGGCGGGCGTCAGATGCGGTTCATGGCGCTGAAAATATCGCGGTGCTGGATCGTCAGGCGCAACCCCAGGGCGGCGGCCTGATCTTGGAGGTCCTGGCGGAAGCGCTGTTGATCGATGTGGGTGGGCACGTCGACCTCGTAGATCATGATGTTGTCGCCGGGTTCGCTGCCGCCCTTGAAGACCGCCTGCAGGTTGGTGACGTTGACCTGGTAGCGGGCGATCACCGCGGTGATGCGCGCCACCAAACCCTTGGCGTCCGGCCCGCTGGTGGTGATCACAAACGGCTCGGCCACCGGCGGCGGGGCGGGGCTGCCGTTTTCGGCCAGGGGCTTGACCTGGACGTACATTTTGAAGTCGGCCAGGCCGGCCGTCAGCCCCTGGTGCAAGGTCTCGGCGGTGACCCCGGCGGGGATGCCGGCGATGAAGATCCCGGCAAATTCGGTTTGCAGGATCGTCTGGCTGACGTTTTCGATGTTGCAGTCGCGCTCGAAAAGCACCCTTGAAACGGCCGCCACGATGCCCGGCCGGTCCTTGCCCAGAACGGAAATGATCACCTTGGTCATGGGCGCGGCTCCTGTTTTTCGAAGAGAATGGAGCGGTCCACCGCGGCCAGGGTCGCGCAGCCGGTCAGGACCATGGCCTGGCGCAGCTCCCCGCGGATCTGGGCGATGTAGGCTTGCACGCCCTCCTGCAGGCCCCCCATGGCAGCTACCGAGAACGGGCGTCCGATCATCACGGCGTCGGCGCCCAGGGCGAGCATTTTGAGAACATCGAACCCGGAGCGCACCCCGCCGTCGGCCAGGACCGCAATCCGGCCCTTGACGGCTGCGGCCACCTCGGCGAGCACCTCGGCCACCCCGGGGGTGTGGTCCAGCACGCGTCCGCCATGATTGGAGACCACGATCGCATCCGCTCCCACGTCCACGGCCAGACGGGCGTCAGCGGGGGTCATGATCCCCTTGAGGATGAATTTCAGCGGGGTGCTTTGAATGATCCGGGCGAGCTTGGCCGGGGTTTTGGGGGACACCGGGCGGCCCATCAGCTTGAGGGTCAAGAGGCCGGCGGCGTCGATATCCATGCCGACGATGGTGGCCCCGCTGGCGGCCGCCTTTTCCAGTTTTTCAAAAAGCTCGGTGTCCTCCCAGGGCTTGATGAAAGGAATGCCGGACCCCCCGAGCTCGCGGATGACGCTGAAACCGGTTTCGTGGATGAAGGGGGGAATGCCGTCGCCGCTGCAGCCCAGCAGCCCTTCGGCGTGGCAGCCGGCCAGAACCGCCTGGACGTAATCGGCTTCGGAGACCTTGCCGCCCATGTTGAACGAAACCCCGCCGATGGGTGCGGCCAGCACCGGCATTGAGAGCTGCCGGCCCAACAGTTCGATCCGGGTGTCGGGCTCGGCGACGTCGTGGATCAGCCGCATGTTGAAGCGCCAGTCCGCCAATGCCCGGACGTTGGACTGAAAGGCCGCCCCGGTGCCGAGCCCCCCCATCCCGGGCACCTCGCCGGCGCAGGCCCGGCCGTCGCAAATGGGGCACACCCGGCAGAAGCCTTTCATGCGCTCCCTGGCTTTTTGTCGAATTTCCTTCATGGGCTGCGTTTCCTTTCCTGAATCGGCTCGTGGCAAGTAGCGCGCGGCAGATTTCGATCCTTGGCGCCTTGTGCAAGCCCTACCGCCTGTGTTAAAAAGTGGCGGCAACACCTACCGAGCTTTGGTCGAAGCGTGAGGTTTTTTTTGATGACTGAATTTGGAAATATGGCATCTTTGCTTCGAGAAAACAAGAAGCTAATCATCATTCTGGCCGTCGCCCTTTTTTTGATCGAGCTGGAGATTTTCGCCGTGGCCGCCATGAAATCGGGGCACAAATCGTGGCTGCAGGTGATCGACGCCAACGGCAACGTCATTCACGAAACCGATGGTCGCAACTTGAGCGACTTCAACCGCCATTATTTCGAGAAAACCTTCGGCCCCTTCGAGAACTATGAGGTCCGCTTGGCGTCCCGGGATGTGCCGTTTCCTTTCCGTGCCTGGTTCGTCGCCGCCGTCGGGCTCCCGGTGGGCGTGATGCTGCTGCTGGCCTTCGTGCTGCGGGCCTGGGCCGCGCTTTTTTACGGCGAAGCCGCCCGCGGCGCGCCTCAGTCGCAGACCGGGGACGATGGTCAGAGCGGCTTTGAAAAGGCGCTGGCGCGGGCGGGCCGGCTCAATATCTTCACCATCGGGTTTTTGATCTTTCTGGCCGTTTTCGCCTATTGGGTGATCCCCAACCTGATCACCCACCTGGGGCGGGTGGGGGTGGACACGGTGGTGCGCTTCAAATGGGTCTTCATTGCGACGGCGGCCTTCCTGGGCGGGCTGGTGGTGTGGATCGTCTATCTGCGCTACCTTTTGGCCCGCAAGAGCATCGAAAGCCGCACCGAGGTCGAAAAACACCGCCTGCAGCTGGAGTTCGGTCAGGGGGGGCGGTTGCTGCAGATCGAAGACCGCGGGGCCGGCGCCGCCAACCCCCGGGTGACCTGGCAGGAGCCGGAGGCCGCGGACACGGCCGAACGCCAAAGCACGGAAGCCGGGAACACCCGGGTCGAGACCTGATACGGGCGCACTCCCGGGGCCTGCGCCCCCACCGGGGGCATCCTCAGAGATCCGCTTCACACGACAGCCCATGCAGATCGTCAGCACGCACAAATCAACCGATTTCGACGCCCTGGCCTCGGTGATTGCGGCCACCCTGATCTACCCGGGCGCCGTGGCGGTCCTTCCCCGTCTGCTGAACCCCAACGTGCGGGCATTTCTCTCCATTCACAAGGACCTCTTTCCGGTCCTCACCCCCGCCGAGGTGGACCTCGCCGCGGTCACCGCCCTGGTAGTGGTGGATACCAATCGCTGGAGCCGTCTGGACGGCCTGGCCTCCCTAGCGGGGCGGCGCGATATCGCGGTCACCCTGTGGGACCATCACGGCGATGACGGCGATATTCAAGCCGGCTGGCGCCGCGTCGAGCGCACCGGCGCCGCCATCACCCTGCTGGTGGACGAGATCCGGCGCCTGGGCAAAGACCTCTCCCCCATTCAGGCGACCCTTTTTCTGATCGGCCTCTACGAAGACACAGGAAACCTCAGCTTCCCGGCCACGACCCCGGCGGACGCCCGGGCGGCCGCCTTCCTATTGGAACAAAAGGCCGATCTCAACATCCTGGGGACCTTTCTGCGACCGGCCTACGGTGAAAAACAAAAAAACGTGCTCTTCGAGATGCTGCGCTCGGCCCGCCGCCAGCGGATCAACGGGTTTCAGGTGAGCATCGCGCGGGTCAAGGTCGAGGGACATGTTGACGGGCTGGCGGTGGTGCTGCAGATGTACCGCCAGATTCTCAATGTGGATGCCGCCTTCGGCATCTTTTACACCCCCGACGGGCAGCGCTGCATGGTGATCGCCCGCAGCCAGGTGGACGATCTGCCCGTGGACGGGCTGATGCGCAGCCTGGGCGGCGGCGGCCACCCCCGGGCCGGCTCGGCGGTGCTAAAGGGGGCCAACCCCAAGACCGTCGAAAAAATGCTGCGCGACCTGCTGGCGGGCAATCGTCAGACCTCGGTGCAGGTGGGGGATCTGATGTCCTTCCCGGTCTTTTCGGTGACCTCCGACACGCCGATGACGGCGGTGGCCGGGATCCTGCGTCGCAAGGGCTGCACCGGCCTGCCGGTGGTGGATGACGGGGAGATAAAGGGGATCATCTCGCGCCGGGATTTTCGCAAGGTGCGCAAGGAGCAGCAGCTCAAGTCCCCGGTCAAGGCCTTCATGAGCACCCGGGTGGTCACCATCACCCCCGATCAAAGCCCCCTGCAGGCCGCCCGGATGATGGTCAAGGACGATATCGGGCGGCTGCCGGTGGTGGATCAGGGCAAACTGATCGGCATCGTGACGCGCTCGGATGTCATGATGTATTTTTACGATCTGCTGCCGGCTTAGCGGTTGTGGCCTGCGGATGGCCGCCGCGTGGGCCCGGGCCT
>JAJDNY010000035.1 GCA_022340425.1 Desulfobacteraceae bacterium
CCCCGAGGATTCGTAACCACAGTGGGCGCAGGTGTATTTTTGGGGGTCGCCGGCCATTTGGAGTGTCCTCCTTTTTGAAGTTTTCATGGGGCCTAAGGACTGCCCGGTTTTACGGTGAATCCGCCGTGTGACAGCCGCGCACCGCACCCTCGGAGCGGTATTTGCGAGTTTGCGGACGGGGCGATGAAGCCGTTTTGGGATGAAGAGGGGAAGTGTGTTTCCGCAGGCTTCAAAGGCCGAGGGCAACTACAGCCCCACACCCTCAATTCTCTGGCCGCACTCGGGGCAGCGGCCTTGCTGCAGCCGGTTGCGGACAGAACCCCTTCCGGATCGCGCGATGACCACCGCTCCGCACCCCGGGCAGGTGGTGTGGGCACCCGCTTCGCCCGGGACGTTGCCTTCGTAGACATGGCGCAGCCCCGCCTGCAGGCCGATTTCGCGCGCGCGCCGCAAGGTGGCCACCGGGGTAGGGGGCACGTCCGTCAACTTATAGGTCGGGTAAAAGGCCGAAACGTGCCAGGGCACCTCCTCGCCGACCCCTTTTACAAAGGCCGCGATCTCCGCCAGCTCCTGCTTACTGTCGTTTAACCCGGGGATCACCAGGGTGGTGACCTCCAGCCAGACGCCTAGCAAGTTCATCAGAGCGATGGTTTCCAGAACCGGTTTCAGTCGGGCGCCGCAGATTTCATGGTAAAATTTTTCCGTAAACGCCTTCAGGTCGATGTTGACGGCATCCAGCAGAGGGGCGATCCGGTGCGCCGCCTCCGCGCTCATATAGCCATTGCTGACAAAGACGTTTTTGATGCCGGCCTGATGGGCCAAAGTGGCCGTGTCGTAGGCAAATTCGAAAAATATGGTGGGTTCGGTATAGGTGTAGGCGATCGAGCTGCAGCCGGCCGCCCGCGCCGCGGCGACGATCTCTGCGGGCGTGCGGTCCTTGCCGCCGATCCGGCCCGACCCCAGGCGGGGAATCTGGGAGATTTCAAAATTCTGGCAATGCCGGCAGTGGAAATTGCACCCCACCGAGCCGATCGAATAGGCCTGGGAGCCCGGCAGGAAGTGGTAGAGCGGTTTTTTCTCGATGGGGTCGACCCGCTCGGCGATGATCTTCCCGTAAACGAGGCTGTAGAGCTTTCCCCCCTGGTTTTGCCGCACCCCGCAAAGTCCCCGTTTGCCCTCGGCGATCCGGCAGCGGTGGTGGCATAGATTGCAGTGGGCCTGGTTTTCGTCCGCGGCTTGATAGAAAAGGGCCTCGTGCATGTTGGCACCTCGCGCCTTGGCGTGACCCTTGATGCGCGCGGAAGCGCGCATCAAGGTGTCGACGCAACCCGTTTTTTCCGCTTGCCGCCCGTGAATTGGCCCCACAGCCGGCCGGCGGCTTCAGGGCCGTATCATGGCGGCGCCGCATTTGGGGCAGCGCGCCTCGAAACAGGGCATGCCCGGGCGGTGGGGCGTCCGTTCGCCGCAGGCCGGGCAGACGCAATCGCCCCCGGGCCCGGCGCCGAAACCACCGCCGCCCCGCCGGCCCCCGCCGCGCCCCATACCGCGACCGCCGCCACGTCCCATGCCGCCGCCGCGGCCCGCAGCCATGGCGGCCGGGCGTCCGCCGCCGGGGGCGGCTGCCGTCGGCCCCGCAGCCGCCTGCAGCCCGCCGCCTTGATGCTGCTGAAGGACCTCGCGCACGGTGCCGGAGGCTCCGGTGTGCACCTGCACCCCGGCCGCCTCCAGCACCTGGGCCGCATTGGGCCCCAGATTGCCGGTCAGGACCACCTTTACACCGGCATTGGCGACGATCTGGGCGGCCTGTACGCCTGCCCCGCCCGTATTTCCGGCGGCCGTGTTTTCAAGCACCTCAAAGCCTTCGGTGGCTGGATCGACAACGATAAAGCACAGGCAGCGCCCGAAGCGCGTGTCAACCTGCGCATCCAGATCGCGTCCCGTCGATGAGATCGCTATTTTCATCATTCTCCTCCTTTTATCAGAACTTCTCGGTTGTGGGGATTTGCTTAAACCCCGGGTCCGGCGCCGCTCCGCTCGTGATCTGCTTCAAAGCCCATCTTCGGCTTGGGTTGTTTCCCCAGGCCGGTTGACGGGCCTTGGGGTCGTATCTTTTAGGCATATACTCATAACTGTACTTTAACGATGTCTCGGCTGATTGCAACCCTTTTCGCACGAAAAAAGTAAATCAGGTGGCATGTCGGCGCGCAATAGCGGTGGGGTGGAGCTCGCGCCTGGTCGTTGCGCCCCCCGATGCCGGGTTCGGATTCGCCGGGGGCATGGCGGCTGTCGGATGTGTCGGCGCCGGTCTGTTGCAGTGGGGGGCAAAAAAAGATAGAGTCCGGCGCAGCTTTCGTATAAAAGCAAATCAAACCGGCCCATCCAAGTTTTTTCTGCGAAAACAGCGCACGGCACGGTAAAATATTTTTTGGGGGGGATCTTGAAAACCTATGATTTTGTTCTGATCGGTGGCGGGATTGTCGGGGTTTCGACCGCCTGGCAGCTGCAGCAGCGCTTCCCGGATGCGGCGATTCTGCTGGTGGAAAAAGAGTCTGGTCTGGCCTGTCACCAGACCGGGCACAACTCCGGCGTCATCCATGCGGGCGTCTACTACCAGCCGGGCAGTCTGAAGGCCGATTTCTGCCGGCGGGGCGCGGCCCAGACCTTCGCCTTCTGCCGCGAGCATCGCCTGCCGGTGGAACGCTGCGGCAAACTGCTGGTGGCCACCGACCCCCGCGAGGTCGCCCGCATGGACGCGCTGGAGGTGCGTTGCCGGCAAAACCGGATCGTAACCCGACGGCTGTCCCAGGCGGAACTGAAGCGCCGGGAGCCGCATATCACCGGCCTGGCCGCCCTGTTCGTGCCGGCCACCGGGATAACCGACTACCGTAAGATCACCGCCAAGATGGCCGCGCTGTTCACCGCCCTGGGGGGCGAAATCAAAGCCGGCCGCCCGGCCCGGGCGCTTCGCGAAAAAGCGGACGGCGTGGCGTTGCGGGTGGGCGATGAGCCCGTTGGCACCCGCTACCTGGTGGCCTGCGGCGGCCTGATGGCGGACCGCCTGGCGCTCCAGATGGGCATCGAGATCGACTTTCGGATCGTGCCCTTCCGCGGGGAGTATTTCCAACTGGCCTCCCGGCACAACCGGATCGTCCGCCACCTGATCTACCCCATTCCCGACCCCGACCTGCCCTTTCTGGGGGTGCACCTGACCCGCATGATCGACGGCGCCGTGACCGTCGGCCCCAACGCCGTTTTGGGCTGGAAGCGCGAAGGCTACGACCGCTTCAACCTGGACCTGGGCGAGAGCCTGGCGATGTTCGGCTTTCCCGGCTTCTGGCGGGTGATCGGGGCCAACCTGGCCTCCGGGGCAGGTGAATTCCGGGATTCCCTCTACAAGCCCGGCTACCTCAAACGGGTGCAAAAATACTGCCCCGAGCTGACCTTGGCCGACCTTCGTCCCTACCCGGCGGGCATCCGGGCCCAGGCGGTGAAACGCGACGGCAGCCTCGTGCACGATTTTCTTTTCGCCGAAAGCACCCGTTCGCTGCACGTCTGCAACGCCCCCTCGCCGGCCGCGACATCGGCCATGCCCATCGGCGCATATCTTTGCGACAAGGTGGCCGCCAAGTTCAAACTGTGACCCAACCGTCGGCTGCCGGGCGCTTCACACGCCCGGCAGCCATGCCAAGGTCCCACCCACGGGCGGGAGGCCGCGGCTTTTCTCTGTGGGGATATGAAACTGACGCCTGAGCAGGAGGCAGTCGTCGCGCGGGACCTGACCCCGGGCGAGGTGCTCAAGGTCATCGCCTTTGCCGGCACCGGCAAAACGACCACTCTGGTCCGCTATGCCGCGGCAAGACCGCGCATGCGCTTTCTTTACGTGGCTTTCAACAAGAGCGTGCAGCTGGAAGCCGCCGCCCGATTCCCCGCCAACGTCGTCTGCAAAACATCCCACGCTCTCGCCTTCGCGCGCTTCGGCGTCAAACACCGGCAACGCCTGGTCCCCGGTTTCAAGGCCAATACGGTCATGCAGGCCCTGGGGCTGGACGGTTACGAGGCGGCCAAGTTCACCATCGATACCCTGATGAACTACCTGCTATCGGCCGATGCCAGGGTCGGCAAGCGCCACATCCCCTTTGTCTGCCGGCAGTACTTCGAGGCCTTGAAGCGCCCCCTGCCGGATGTCGTCGCCCTCGCCAACCGCCTGGGGCGGTTGATGTGCACCGCTGAAAACCCCGAAATCGGGATGCTCCATGACGGCTATCTCAAACTCTTCCAGCTCTCCCGCCCACGCCTGGGCTACGACTGCATCCTCTTGGACGAGGCCCAGGACATCAACCCCGTGACGGCCGAGGTGATCCTCTCCCAGCCGGAGACGCCCAAGATCCTGGTGGGCGACCCGAATCAGCAGATCTATAGTTTCCGCGGGGCGCAAAACAGCCTGGCACGGGTGAAATCCAGCGAAACCCTCTATCTGACCGGCAGTTTCCGGTTTCACGCCAAGATCGCTGCCGTGGCCAACCTGGTGCTGAGGCAGTTCAAGGGGGAGCAAAAGAAGCTAAGGGGACTGCGAAAAAAGCGGGCAGTCGGAAACGGCGGCCCCAGAACCGTGGTTGCGCGCACCAACGCCAAGGTCTTCGAAGAGGCCGCGGCGCAGACCCGCAGGGGCAAAAGAGTCGGGTTCGTGGGAGGGATCGGCGGGTACCGCTTCAACCGCCTGCTGGACGTCTATCGTCTCTTCCAGGGGGCACCGCACCGGATTCGCGACCCCTATATCCGCAGCTTTCCGTCCTTCGGGGAGTTGGAGGCCTACGCCCGGGCGGTGGAGGACCTTGAAGCCATGAGCCTCTGCAAGGTGGTCCAGAACCACCGCCATCAGATCCCGCTGCGGGTCCGGGCGATCACCGAGAGGGCCGTCGATGAAAAACAGGCCGAAGTCGTCCTGACCACCGCCCACAAGGCCAAGGGGCTGGAATGGCCGGATGTCACCCTCGCCGACGATTTTCCGGATCTCGTGGTGGGCGGGGAGCCGATTTCAAAGGATGATTTGGAGGCCGACGAGTTCAACCTGATCTACGTCAGCCTGACCCGGGCCATGGACCATCTGCGCCTGGCGCCGGGCTGCAGCTTGCAGGCGCTGCTGGCCTATGTCCGGCAGCAGGAGGCGTCCGAGCCTCCCCCGCCTGAGGGCTAAAACGTCCCCACAGCCGCTTAAATTGTTTTGTACCGCGACCCTCACACCGCCGGCGGGGTCCGGCCGAGGGCGCGCCGGGCTTTCCAGCCGTAGAGAAAACCGAAAAGGCCGAAGATGATCCCCAGGCCGCCGATCATGGACGGGACCCGGCTTCCGGCCGCGGGGGGCGGGGGTGATTCCGGTGCTGCCTGGGACGCGGCCTGTCCACCGGTTTCAGGGACGTCGATTTTCAGGGCCAGCCGATGGCCCATGCCGTCGCTGACCACCGCCTCCCACACGCCGGGCCGGTCCGGAAGAAAAAGCATGACGCCGTTGCGGTCGGTGCGGCCGCTCTGAAAGGCGATTTTCTCGCCGGCGGCCCTGATCTCCACGGCCGCGTAGCTCATGGGTTCGCCGTCGTCGTAGACCGCCGTGACCTGGTAGCCCCGGCCCGGCGCGATGCGGCCCTCCACGCCGTGGCCGAAGGCCGGCGCGGCGCCGGCGGCGATGAGCACGGCAATCAGCGGGGCTACAAAGAGGCGCATCGTTTTTGTGCCTTTCCGGCCTCGCCGGAGCTGAAAGATGAAAGTGGAAAGATGAAAGGGTGCCATCATGGGGTTTCCTCAGGCTTTAAGGGCCTCGGCAAGAAATAATTCCACATGGCTTGTTTTTTGGCCCGTCACCGGCGTTACATCCGCCGGCCCATATCCCGATATGCACCGGCGAATGTGCCTTGGTGGCGAACCAAAATCAGGCGCCATATTGTGGAATTATTTATTGCCGCAACCCTGATGCGGACGGTTGATCTCCGTATTCAGGTGACTGATCGCGCCGCCGGGCAAAGAGGTAGAAAACCGCCAGACCCGCGGCGATGGTGGCCAGGCCGAAGAGCGCGGCCACGGGCCGCCCGCGGATGGAGAAGATGATAATCCAGGTGTTGCCCAGGATGAACAGCATCGGTGTGACGGGATAGCCCGGCGTACGGTAGGCGGGCCCGTCGATGCCCGTCCGGCGGCGCACGCGCATGAGGCCGATCACCGTGAGCATGGCGCACAGCGAGAGGGTGAAGCCGATGTAGATCAGCAAGGTGTCGAAAGAGGCCGACAGCACCATGACGATGGCCAGTCCCGCTTGCAGGCCGATGGAAGCGGCCGGCGTGCGACGCGCCGGGTTCAAGCGGCCGAAGAGGCTGAAGAAAAGGCCGTCCCGGGACATGGCGTAGTAGATCCGCGGACCGGTCAGGATCATGGCGCTGAGAAGCGAGAACAGACCCAGGGCCACGGCTGCGCTGAAAAAGCGGCTGACGCCGGCACCAAAGAGGGCAGTGGCCGACACCGCCCCGACCTCCAGCACCCCGGCCATCCGGTCCATGGGCAGGGCCTGGATGTAGACGGCATTGAGCAGCAGGTAAAAGCAGACCACCACGGCCGTGCCCAGGACCAGGGCCAGGGGTATGGTGCGTTGGGGCGCGGTGATCTCGGCGCCCAGGTAGGCCGCTGCGTTCCAGCCGCTGTAAGCGAACGAGACGAAGGTCAGGGAGACGGCGAACTTTTCGGCGCTCAACGGCCCGGCGGCGGGTGCGCTGAAGTGGGCCGCATCCCCCTTGCCCCACAGCCACGCGGCCAGAACGAAGAGGACGATCAGGGCGATCTTGAACACCGTCAGGCCGTTCTGGATATGGCTGCCCATCTGCAGGCTGTGCATGTGGATCAGGGAGAAAACCACGATGGCCGCGACGGCCGTCAGGGTCAGCGGTGAGAGGGTGGCCAGCTTCACACCCCAAAGGGAGAGGATCAGCGGCTCGCCCGCGGCGATGGCAAAGGCCTGGAAAAGGTAGGTGGCCAGGGCGATGGCCGCCGCGGCGATAGGCGCCGAAAAGCCGACGATCAGGGAGATCCAGCCGGACAGGAAGGCCAGGGGCCGGCCGAAACTCTCCCTGAGAAACACATATTCGCCGCCGGCCCGGGGAAAGCGCGCCCCCAGTTCGCCGTAGCACAAAGCCCCGCAGAGGGCGAAGAGGCCGCCAAAGAGCCAGCAGAGCAGCAGGGCCCGGGGGGAGCCCAACTCCTCCAGGATGAAACCCGAGGTGGTGAAGATGCCGGTTCCGACCATGTTGGCGATCACCAGGATGGTGGCGGAAAAGAGGCCCAGCTCCCGGCGCAGGTCGCCGGTGTTGGGGGCGCTTTCCATTTTCACCTTACTTCCATGGCATAGGTCACGGTGTACATGGCCTCGTCACAGGTTTCCGGATCGGGATAGGCCGGTCTGTGGGAGAGGATGACCAGCCAGTGGCCGGGGCGGTCCGGCTCGAATTCCACCCGTCCCTGGGCGTCGGTCCGGGTTTCCACGGGGTAGCGCTTGATGCCGTGCTGCTTCTCGGCGCTGGCCGGATCTTCGCTTTTGGGCTCCTGGTAACCGGCATAGACCGCCTTCACCTTGGCGTCGGCCAGTGGGTTTCCCTGGTAGCGCACCTGGGCCGCGAAGGTCTCGCCGGCCTTGAGTTCCCGGGGATCTGCGGCCGGAATCAGCTCCAAGGCTTGACCCGCGGCGGCATCGAAACCATCGGCCAGGTCGCCGGCGAGCAGCACGGTCTTGGCCTCGATTTGAAAGCTGGTGCATTTGACGGCGTTTTCAACCTCTTGCTTGTGGCCCCATTTGCGACCCTCGGGGGTCATGCTGAAAAAGCCCGGTTTGATGCGGGCCGTGACGATGTAGGCCCCCGCCTTTTCGATTTTCAGGCGATAGCGGTCCACGGCCGCTTTTTCCAGTTGAACCCCGGCGCCGTCGGGGTCCAGGGCCTGAATCGCTTCCACCCGGTCCGGTTTGACCTCCTCGTGGGTGCGGCTGGCCGGAAATTCATGCCCCCAGCCGATGCCGATCTCCACGGTGTCGCCCACGGCCGGGTGGGTGTCCATGGGGTTGAGCCAGAGCATGTGGGCCCCGGCGGGAGCGGCGGCCAGGGCCAGAAACAGGATCAGCGCTACACAGACGATATGCTTTTTCATTTGTTCCCCTTTCTTTCCGAAGGTGCAAATTTTGACGGACCGGTAAGTAAAAAACCAGACGGTTCCGAAAAAAGAGTTCTACCCCGCCGTGCTGCGGTGTTTTGGCAGAAAAGAACCTTTACGGGTACCCTGGGGATAGGTCGGGCTTCACAACTCCCCTTGCTGTTTGTTCATTTTCTTTTGCGGAAAAGAAAACGAACCAAAAGAAACCGCCCGTGTCCCGGGGCCCTGCGGGCTGCCCTGCGCTTCTCTCAGCCGGCGGGCCCTGTGGAACTCGCTGGCGCTCAGACAGCCACAGGACCTTTGTCGCCGGCTGCTGCGATGCTCGGCCCGGGACGATGGGACATAAATCGCCGGCCTCAACAAGCGTTTGAGATAAGGCTGCGGTCTTCGAAAAAACCCCATACCCGCGTAAATTAGCGGTTGAGTTCTATAGAAGTTCAATTTACGGCCCGCAAATCTCGAGGTGTGAGGCGTACTGATGTATGCCGCAGCGACTTCGAGATGCAGCGCAACGCAGAAATTGGCCTCTCCCCTGCGAGCGGATGGCGCAACGAGGGCCTAATACGCTACCCGACCCCCGTCGGACAGAAAGTCGCCGACGTAGAGCAGGTACTCGAAGGGCAGCTTGCCCGCGCCCACCTCTTCGAGGATGGTGCCCAGGGTGCCGCGGGTGACTTTCTCCTTCTCGGCGTAGCCGGCGTGGGAAACGATGGCCACGGGCGTTTCGCCCGGGTAGCGCTGGGCCAGGCTGTCCACGAAATGCTTGAACTCCCTGCGCATGGTGAACAGCACCATGGTGGCCTGGTGCACGGCCATTTCCCCCACGGACCAGCCCGAGGCCAGCAGCACCGAGTGGCTGTTCCTGCCCTCGGTGACCCCGGCCTGCAGGGCGGCGTTGGCCACGTTGAAACTGCTCAGGCCGGGAATCACCTCGGTCTCCAGGTCCTTCAGCGCCGTCAGGCTCCACGAGCAGGGGCCGTAGATCAGCGGGTCGCCGTTGTCGAGCATGGCCACTGTCTGGCCCTGGGCCACGGCGGCGCGCACGATACCCTCGAACTCCGCCTGCTTCTGGTGGTATTCTTCACAGCTCATGCGTTCATTGGCCCGTTCGGCCTCCGTCAGCTGGTCGCAGTCTTTGCCGTAAAAGGGGAAGAGCCGGCCGAAGCCATCCAAGACCTTTTTGCCCGTCAGCAGCGATGCGTAACGCTCCTGGTATTTTTGGCTGGCGAAGAGCAAGTCGGCCTTTTGGATGACTTCCAAAGCCCGCAGGGTGACCAAATCGGGGTCGCCCGGACCCATGCCCACCAGGTAGTATTTGCCCGGGCCGGAGGCGGCGGCCTTGGCCGGCGCGCTCGGAATTTGGGCCAGGGCCTTGCCCACATAGACCAGGGACATGTCGGCATCCACCCCGCCGAGCTTGTCGCCGATGTCGGCCAACATGCCCGGGATCACCTTCTGGCGCTCGGTCTGCCCGGCGTGGCTGACAATCGCGACCGGCGTTTCGGGCGGATAGGCGGCCGAGAGGCGCTTGAAAAGGGCCGGCAGGTCCCTGGGCATGAAGACCACCAGGGTGGCCCGTTCATGGACGGCCAGTTGCTCGATGGTGTCGGGGCGACCCTCATGCTGGAAGGGCGCCGTGATGATCACCTCTCCCAGGCCGACTTTCTGGGCGGCGTTGGCCGCGTTGAAACTGCTGAGTCCGGGCACCACCGTGGGGTTCAAATCGGCCAGGGCCTTGATCGTCCACATATCCGGGCCGTAAATGGTGGGGTCACCGGCGCTGAGCATGACCACGTGCCGGCCGCCCTGGACCGCTTCGCGCACCAGGGCGACAAATTCGTTCTGCTTCTGGTGGAACTCCTCACAGCTTCGGCCACGCCAGACCCGCTCGGCCGCGGGCACCTGGGCGCAATCGCGGCCGAAGAAGCGGAAGAGCACGCCGAAGCCCTCACGCACCTGCTTGTCCTTGAAATCCACCAGGGATGCCAGTTTTTCCCGGCTTCCGGGGGTGCAGAAAATCAGGTCGGCCTTTTGGATGGCGGACAAGGCCCGCCCGGTGAGCAGGTCGCTGTCGCCGGGGCCGATACCGACCAGGGTGTAGCTGCCCGGCACGGCGGCGGTCGCGGGACCGGCTAGGATTTGGGCCGCGACGGCGATCAGCAGCAGGGTCAGGCCGAGGGTTGACAAAGCATGGGGCCAGGGGAACCATTTGCGCATAATTTTATCTCCTTTATCAGAGCGCTTGTGGCGAAGTTCAGGGCGTTCCGTATTCATCCGGTGTCACGCGCCTTCGGTTTCGGCCATCCCCCCGGGGCTCCAGGCCCAAGATCGGTGCGATGCGCTGGAAATCGAGGTTTGCGAGCCGGGCGCGGTAATCCGCATGGTGCTTTTCAAAAACGTCGGACAGCGGCGTCACGGCGATGTCTCCTTCTGCGAGTCGGCCGCCTGACGGCGGGCCAATTCCAGAACCGACCGGCTTTCATCATTCCGGGGCCATTGTTGCAGGGCTTTCGTCAGTTGGACATGGGCTTCCCGGTGCCGGCCCTGCCGCAGGAGGGCGATGCCCAACTCCCCCCGGATCTCGGGATCGTCGGGGGATAGGTCCAGGGCCTTCCCGAGGGCCGTCACGGCCGGGCCCGAAGCGCCCCGGCGCTGCTCCACCATCCCCAGGAATTTAAAGGCCGCGGCATTGTGCGGGGCCAGTTCCGCGGCCCGGGCCAGGTGGCGGGCCGCTTGGTCCAGGTCGCCGTCGGAGGCCAGCAGAAGGCCCAGGGCCATCCGGGCGGAGGCGTGGTCCGGTTCCAGATCGAGGGCGGTTTGCAGATGCTCTCCTCCTTCGGCGCTGCGGTCGGCCGCCGTCAGGGCCACCCCGAGGTTGTAGTGGTCCATGGCGCGGGATACTCCGGTCTGGAGCTGGCGGGCGATGGCCTCGGCCTGGATGCCCGCGCAGTAAATCTTGAGGTCCGCATCCCCGAAGACGCTGTAGGCGGGAACCAGGACCCGTCGGCAGTAGTTGGTAACGATTTCCCGGTAGCGCTCCTTCTGGCTGGGGTCCAGCGCCGCCGGGGAGAGGACGTTGAACATGGGCACGTTGGCGGAGGCGCTGAAGGCCACCAGATCCAGCAGGGTATCGGGATCGCTGCGGGCTTCGCGCAGGGACCGGGTGGCGGTTGTGAGGCGGCGGCGGTCGGCCGCGGCCTGGTCGATGTCCAGAGTGCCGCTGTAAAGGGTTCGGGGAGCCGCGAATTCCAGGAGCGGCCGGTCGTCGGTGTGCAGGGGGCCGGTGCCGAAGAGCGCTCCGAGGTCCTCGGTCAACACGAGATGAACCAGAAAATCCGTCGCCGGGAAGACCACGTTGCGGGACCTTTGGGCATAGACCTGGCGGTCGCGGGCCGCCTGCCAGTCGAAGCCCCCCCCGTCCCGGAAGCCCAGCAGGAGGTAGTCCACCGGGCCGATTTTTACCAGCGCGCCCTCGGGGAAGACGGCGGTGAAGGTGCGGCCCAGGAGGGCGAAGGTGTCCCAATCCATTTCATAGGACTGGATCCACTGTGCGAAAAGCCCGCCGGGGTTCAGGCGTTCGCGCACCAGGCGGAAGAATTCAAGGGAGTAGAGGTTGGCCAGGCCGGCCATCCAGGGATTGGAGGGTTCCGAGATGATCACGTCGTAGGCGGCCCGGGTGATGGCCAGATGGTTGCGGCCGTCCTGGACGATGAGCCGGGTGCGGGGGTCCTCCAGGCAGTCGTTGTTCCAGGGGCCGAAGAACCGGCGGCAGGCGGCCGCCACCTGGGCATTGATTTCCACCACGTCCAGCTTGCGGACAGGGTAGAGCAGGACTTCTCCCGGGGTCATGCCGCTGGCCAGACCCAGGACCATGACGTCCCGGGCCCCGGGATGGAACAGCAGCGGGATGTGCGCCGACAAGGCCTGGGTGGAGCGGTCGCCGTGGGAGGAGGCATCCGCCTTGCCGCTGTTGAAAAGGGCGTACTCCGCAATTCCCAGGCTGGTGATCTCTTTTTCGACGGTGGTAAAACCGGCCATGCCCTCCGCCTGGAAGACGACTTCCAGGCCCCCGCGCTGCGCGGCGATCCGTTCGGCGCCGTGCCGCAGGGCTTCGATCCAGCCGGTCTGCTCCAAAACGTGGGCGAAGGTTCCGAAATCGCGGTACCACCCCCGGGAGAGCAGGTCGGTGCGCCAGGAGGGGTAGGGCAGGAGGAACAGGCCGGCGGCCAGCAGCAGGGAGGCCGCGACCAGTCGTTTGGCGGCCGCGAAGCGTCCGAACCGGCCCCCGTGGAGCAGGGCCAGACCGGCAATGCCGAACTGCGCCAGGCTGACCAGACGCAGGCCGTCGGCCACGCCCAGCCAGGGGATCAGCACGAAGCCGGCCGCAAAGGAGCCGGCGATGGCGCCCAGGGTGTTGACGGCATAGGCCGTTCCCAGGGTCCGGCCCATGGCGGCCATGGAACGGATCACCAGGCGGTTCACCAGCGGAAACGTGGCCCCCAGGAGGATCGTCGGGATCACCAGGACGGCGAAGATGACCAGGGACTGGGTCAGCATCAGGTGGGGGAACCGGTCCTGGTGAATGTAGATCAGTTTGGCGAAGAACAACTGGCTGTTGCCCAGGGTCTGGCTGACCAGCAGGGCGGCGGTCGCCGCCGCCAGCTGACTGCCCGTCAGCAGAGTGAAAACGGCCGCGCTGCGGTCGGCCGCCCGGCGCAGCAGCAGACTCCCCAGGGCCAGCCCGACGATGAAGGTGGTCACCACCAGGGTGAAACTGTAGGTGGTGGGGCCGGCGATGAGGCCCAGCAGGCGGGTCCAGAGGACCTCGTAGGCCATGGCGCAAAAACCGGAGACGGCGAAGATCGCCAGACCCCAGCGCATTTGGCGGTGCATGCCGTCGGTGGGCCCGGATGCCGGCGGTGCGGGGATCGAAGGGGTTTTGCGCTGCGATCGGGCTTTGGGCGCTGCCGCTTCAGCGGCCAGCCGCCGGGCGACCCCCAGGCAGGCACCCCCGATGAGGAAATTCAGCGCGGCGAAGAGCCCCAGGGTCGGCCAAACCCCCAGCCGGGGGATGAGGACCAATCCGCACAGCGCCACACCGAGGGCCGCCCCGGCCGTGTTCAGCCCATAGAGCCAGCCGGTGCGGCGTCCCAGGTGGTCCAGGCGTCGGACGTAGAAGCGGCAGAGGACCGGCAGGGTGGCGCCCATCAGGGCTGCGGGCGGGATCAGGACCAGGGCAGGGCGCACCCCACCAGGGCCGCCGCCTGGTGGCACCAGAAATGCTCCAGCAGGGGGTCGTAGAACGCCCGGTAGACCGGCCGGGCGGCGGCCATGGCAAAGGGCACGGCCAGCGCCAGCGCGCCGATGCCCAGTTCGAGCTTGCCGTAGAGCGCCAGCAGCGTCGCCCGGCCGGGCCGCCGGTCGATGGCCCGGCCGGCGCGCCAGCTTCCCAGGGCCAGGCCGGCCATGAAGACCGACAGCACCGCGGCCACGGCGAAGGGGGCGCCCCCGATGACCTTGTCGATCAAGC
>JAJDNY010000036.1 GCA_022340425.1 Desulfobacteraceae bacterium
GCGGCCTTGGCCTGGGCGATGCACTCCTCCACCGGTTTGGGGTAGTGGGCCAGGCCGGCCACGAAGACCCCGTCGGTGGCGAAATCCACCGGCCGCAGCTTCATGTGGGCCTCCAGAAAGAAGCCCTCGGCGTTAATGGGAACCTTGAACTGCTTGGCCAGGGAATCGGTGTCGTGGGAGACCACGGCGCTCGCCAGGGTCAAAATGTCGGGGGCGATCACCAGCGGGTGTTGCAGGACCGGGTCCTGCACCGTGATCCGCAGCCCGCCGCCCTCGGTGACCGTCACCACCGGTTTCTGCTCCAGGGAGAACTGGATGAAGACCACGCCCTTGGCGCGGGCCTCACGATAGAGATTTTCCCGTGAGCCGAAGGTCCGGATGTCGCGATAGAGGATGAAAACGTCCATCCCGGGGTTGAGCGCCTTCAAACGCAGGGCGTTTTCGATGGAGTGGCTGCAGCAGACGCGGCTGCAGTAGGGACGGTCGGGCTCGCGCGAGCCCACGCACTGGATGAAGGCGGCGCTGCCGGCCCCGGTCACGCGGGGGTCCCGGCCGGTGATGGCGCGGTCCAGCTCCAGGTTGACGAAGACGCGGTCGCTCTGGCCGCGGCCGTACTCCAAAGGCTCCAGGGAGCGCCCGCCGACGGCGATGATCGCGGCGCCGTGGGCCACCTCGCGGGTGTTGCCGCCGGCCTGCACCGTTGTCCGGAAGTTGCCCACGAACCCCTGCACCTCCTGGACCTCGGCGTTGACCAAAACCTCGATCTCGCGGTGGTTTTGAACCTTTGCGATCAACTCATTCAGGTAGGGCGCCACCGGCTGGCCGTCCCAGGCCGCGTGCAGTTCCAGGCCGTGGCCGCCCAGAGCGGGCCCCTTTTCCACAAGGGTCGCCGGGTAGCCGCGCTCGGCCAGCGACAGGGCGGCTTCCATGCCGGCGATGCCGCCCCCCACCACCAGGGCGCTTTTGGAGACCCCCAGTTGAAGCTCGGCCAGGGGCTGCTGCAGGCCGACCTTGGCAACCGCCATGCGCACCAGGTCCTTGGCCTTGCGGGTGGCCGCCGCGGGGTTCGCCTGGTGGACCCACGAGTCCTGGTTGCGGATGTTGGCCATCTCGAAGAGGTACTTGTTGAGGCCGGCCTCCTTGATGGTCTGCTGGAAGAGCGCTTCGTGGGTGCGCGGCGAGCAGGCCGCGACCACGATGCGGTTGAGGCGGTGCTCGCGGATCACCTCCTTCATCTTGTCCTGGGTGTCCTGGGAGCAGGTGAAGAGATTTTCCTCGACATAGGCCACCTGCGGCAGCTTGCGGGCGTAGGCGGCCACCTCGGGCACCGCCACCACCGCACCGATATTGGTGCCGCAGTTGCAAACGAAAACCCCGATGCGCGGCTCCTCGGCCGACAGGTCCTGCTCAACCGGCGCCGCCACCGGCTTGACCCGCGTGCCGCGCACGGCGGCCAAGAGCTCGCCGCATTCGGCAGCCGCGGCCGAGGCCTCCATGACCGAGACCGGGATGTCCTTGGGCCCCTGGAAGGCGCCGCAGACGAAAATACCGGGCCGCGAAGTCTCCACCGGGCGGAAAGGCGAGGTCTGGGCGAAGCGGTCGGAGTTGAGTTCGACCTTCAGCCGCTCGGCCAGCGCCACGGTCTCCGGCGAGGTCTGGAGCCCGATGGAGAGCACCACCAGGTCGAACTCCTCCTGCAGCACGCGCCCTTCGGCGGTGGTGAAGTGGACCATCAGGTTGCCCGAATCGGCAAGCGGCTCCACCTTGTGGGGCCGTGAGCGGATAAAGCGCACGCCCTTCTCGTCCCGGGCGCGGTTGTAGTACTTCTCGAACTCCTTGCCGGGGGTGCGCATGTCCATGAAGAAGATGGCGGCGTCCAGATCGGCCCCCGCGTGCTCCTTGGCCAGGGCCGCCTCCTTGATGGCGTACATGCAGCACACCGAGGAGCAGTAGCCGTTGCCGCAGTGATGGGGGTCGCGCGAACCGACGCACTGGATCCAGGCGATCCGCCGCGGTTCCCGGTGGTCCGAGGGGCGCACCAGATGGCCTTCAAACGGCCCCCCGGAGGAGAGGATGCGCTCAAACTCCATGGCGGTCACGACGTTCGCCGAGGCGCCGTAGCCGTAGATGTCGTAGGTTTTGGGGTCGTAGTGCTCGGTTCCGGCCGCCAGCACGACGGCGCCGACCTCGAGAGTCAACTCGCGGTCCTGCTCGTCGAAGTTGACCGCGTCGGTGGGGCAGAACTTTTCGCAGGCGCGGCACTTGCCCTTTTCGAAGTAGATGCAGTGGTCCTTGTCGATCACGTATTTGAGCGGCACCGCCTGGGGAAACTGGACGTAGGCCGCCTTGCGCTTGGAAAGACCGGAGTTGTACTCGTCGGGCACCTTGCGCGGACATTTCTCGGCGCAGGTCCCGCAGGCGATGCACTTGTCCATGTCGATGTAGCGGGCGCGCTGGAAGACCTTGACCGCGAAGCGGCCCGCCTGGCCCGCCACGTCGACCACATCCGCCATGGTGAGAATCTCGATATTCTTATGCCGGCCGACCTCGACCAGTTTGGGTGAGAGAATTCACATGGCGCAGTCATCGGTGGGAAAGGTCTTGTCCAGGGCCGACATGGCCCCGCCGATGGCCGAGGTCTTTTCCACCAGATGGACGAAATAGCCCGAATCGGCCAGATCCAGCGCCGCCTGCACCCCGGCGATGCCGCCGCCCACCACCATCACCGAGCCGATTGCGTCCTTCGGTGAAACCGTCGTCTTGTCGCTCATCGTCTTCACTCCTTGAAGCCTTGGATAGCACGGCCACAGGCCGCCGGCGGAAAAGACAGGCCCGCCGCACGGCCGCAAACCCTCATTCTCTTACCCCTAAAGCCGGCAAAGCGCAACTCTTAAAAGCAGGTTGTGCAGGGTGCTGTCAAGCCCCGGGGTTCACGCGACCAAACAAGCAAATCAGCTGACCCGAGTAAACGACCGTTGCGCAAAAGCGGGCAGATTGCCCCTTCCCCTGGACAGTGGCGTAGAATTCGGCGAAGGCGAGGGGTCGACAGCGGCGACACAGGCAGTATATTGGAAAAGGCATAGAGTTTAAAAGGAGGCCCCATGACAACAGCGCAAAAGATTCTATCCGAAAAAGGCGGCGGGATCATCGGGGTCCCCCCCGAAACGACGGTCAGTGAGACCCTTCGACGCATGGCCGAACACAAGGTGGGGGCCATCGTGGTCCTTGACGGCGAGGCCCCCATCGGCATCTGGACCTCCCGGGACCTGATGCGCAACATCCTGTTGCCGGACTTCGACCCCCAAAGCGACCCGATCGCCAAGTACATGCAGACCCATCTCAAAACGGCCCTTCACACGGCAACGGCCTACGAGATGATGGACAAGTTCCTCGGCCTGCGGGTCAACCACCTCCTGATCGAAGAGGACGGGCACTTCATCGGTCTGCTCTCTTCAGGGGACGTGATGAAGGCCGCGATCCAGGAAAAAACCGAGGAGCTCAAGTCCCTCCAATCCATGGTGAGCTGGGAGTACTACGAGGAGTGGCGCTGGAAGCCGCCGAAATAAGGCGGAAGATGCCACCCCGCGGGGTTCTCCGGGCGGATGGCGGCGGCGAACAAGGAAATTGCAATCGAAACTGAAATTTGGTAGCTTGCCCCCGTTTGGCCCACCCGCGCGCCCGGCGCGCCGTCCGACACCGCCCAATTGAAAAGGGAACCCCATGACCACCCTCAAACACCTCTTCGCCCCCATCCAGATCGGGGCCCTGACCGCCCGCAACCGCCTGATGATGCCGGCCATGAGCATCAACTTCGGGGTGGATGACGCCGGCCGCGTCACCGACCAACTGACCGAGTACTTCGTCGCCCGCGCCCGCGGCGGCACCGGCCTGATGCTGGTGGGCGGCGGCGCCGTTCACCCGACGGGGCTGGAGCTTCCGCGCCTGCCGACCCTCTGGGACGACGGCTGCATCCCCGGCCTGCGGCGGATGACCGACACCGTCCGGCCCCACGGGGCCTGCTTCGGCATGCAGCTGATGCACGGCGGGCGGCAGTCCTACCACGACAACAAGGTGGCGCCCTCCCCGCTGCCCGCCCCGGCGGTGGTCAAGGGGGTGCCCCGGGAGTTGAGCCTGCCGGAAATCGACGAGATGGTGGCCGCCTTCGGGGATTCGGCCCGGCGCTGCCGGGAGGGCGGGTTCGATTTCGTCGAGATCCACGCCGCCCACGGCTACCTCATCAACCAGTTCATGTCCCCCAACGCCAACCGGCGCACCGATGCTTTTGGGGGGTCCTTCGAAAACCGCACGCGCTTCATGCTCTCGCTTTTCCGCGACATCAAGGCCAAGGCCGGCACGGACTTCCCGGTGGGGGTGCGGATCAACGGCGAGGACTACATCCAGGACGGCTGGCACCTGCCCGAGGCCCTGGAACTGGCCCGCCTGCTGGAAGCCGAAGGCGCCGCCTACCTCCACGTCTCGGCCGGAGTCTACGGCTCAACCGAGCTCACGATCCCCTCGATGTACGTTCCCCACGGCTGCTTCGTGCACCTGGCCGAGGCGGTCAAGCAGGTGGTCAAGATTCCGGTGGTGGCCGTTGGCCGCATCAAAAGCCCCGAGATGGCCGACCGCATCATCCGCGAGGGCCGAGCCGACATGGTGGCCATGGGCCGCTCCCAGCTGGCCGACCCGGAGATCGCCGCCAAGGCCCAGGCGGGGCGGCTGAGCGAGATCCGACCCTGCATCGGCTGCTGCGTGGGCTGCATCCACGCTGTCCTGGCCCTGGAGCCGGGGGGCTGCGTGGTCAACCCGGATGTGGGCCGCGAATACCAGCTGGGGGCCCTCCAGCCGGCCGAAACCCCCAAACGGGTCCTGGTGGTCGGTGCCGGCCCGGCCGGTCTGGCTGCAGCCCGCATGGCGGCCCTGCGCGGCCACACGGTCACGGTGGTGGAGCAGCGGGGCAGGATCGGCGGGGTCGCCCGCCTGGCCGCGATCCCGCCGGGCCGCGGGGAGGTGTGGGATATCGTGGATTTTCTGCAGCGCGAGCTGGACCGCCTCAAGGTGGAAATCCGTCTCAATGCCGATCTGGACGACGCCACCCTCGCCGCCCTGCAGCCCGAGGTCGCCGTTCTGGCCAGCGGCAGCCTGCCCGAGATGCCCGTGATCACGGGCCTCATCCAGACCCGGATGACGCTCACCACCGTCGTTGACGTGCTGGAGGGCCGCAGCCTGGCAGGCGACCGGGTGATCGTTTTGGGCGGCGGCCAGGCTGGCCTGGTGCTGGCCGACTTCCTGGCCGAAAAGGGCAAGGAGGTGGCGGTTCTCAACCGGCGGCCGCATTTTGCGGAGGAAATGTCCAGCAACGACCGCTTCTACCTGCGCGAGCGCCTCAAACGCGACGGGGTGCGGTTGTACAAGCGGGTTTCCATCCAGCGCTTCCTGGCCGACGGGGTGGAATTCAAGAGCGCCGGTGACAGCCACCGTCTGGAGGGCTTCGACACGGTGGTCCTCTCCGAGCGTATGACCCCCATCCGCGAGGCGGCCGCGCACCTCAAGCAGCGCGGCATCGCGCTGCACGTGGTGGGGGATGCCAAAAATCCGCGCACCTTGATGCACTGCTTAAGCGAGGGAGAGGAGATCGGCCGCGAGATCTGAGCCGGCCCCGATCCAAAACCTCTTGGAAGCCTGCGAGGGGACGGAGGTTTTTCCGCCCCCTCGCCTTTTGCAAAACCCCTCCTCGGCCGGCCGCCGGCGTCAGGGGATCAGTTCTCAGAAGGCGGGTGCCCGCCCGCCTGGCGCCGCCACCGCCCCAAAGGCTCCGCAGTATGGCCGCAACCCCCGGATATCTTTCGCCCAGCGCCGCCACAGGCCGCCGGTTTCGCGCCTTGCTGGCGGCGGTCCTGCTGCTGCTTGCCGCCGCCGGCGCCGGTGCGTCTTTCATGGCAGCGCCGCCCCCGCAGGAGGTGGTCACGCTGCGCGCGGTGTGGTCGACGGACGGGGCCCACCCGGGCGGCCGGGCCATGCTGGCGGTGGTGCTCGAGGTTGCCGAGGGCTACCATATCAACGCCGATGCCGCCCAGCTGGTGGTGCCGCCGGGCTTTAAACCCCTGCCCACCCGTGTTGAGGTGACCGATGCAGACGCGGCGCTGGGCGTTGAGGCCCCCCATTTCCCCCCCGCCCGCGCCCTCAAATTGGCGTTCAGCGACGACCCCCTGATGTTCTTTGAGGGGCAGGTGGTGGTTTACCTGCCCGTTATGGTCAACCCGCAGGCCAGCCCCGGCGACCACCCCCTGGATCTCCTGGTGACCTATCAGGCCTGCGACGCCCAGACCTGCCTGCTGCCCCGCAAGGTGCCGCTGGCGCTGACGCTGCCCGTGCGCCCGGCCGGATCGCCGCTGACCCTTCAGGAACCGGCACTGTTCGCCGCCTTCGACGACGCCCGCGCCCTTGCGGCGCCCCAGGCGGTGCGCTTCGATCTCTTCGGTTTGGCCTTCAGCATCGACGCCTCGGCCTGGCTGGGAGTGGCGGTGCTTCTGGCAACCGCGGCCTTGGGCGGGGCGCTGCTCAACTTCACCCCCTGCGTGCTGCCCCTGATTCCCATCAAGATCATGTCCCTGGCCAGCCTGGCCGGCAACCGGCGCCGTTCCCTGGCCCTGGGCCTTGCGATGGGCGCCGGGGTGGTGGCCTTCTGGCTTTTGCTGGGCGCCCTGGTGGCCACGGTCAGCGGCTTCAGCGCCACCAACCAGCTGTTCCAGTACCCGGCCTTCACCATCAGCGTCGGCCTTTTCATCGCCCTGATGGCCGTGGGCATGGGCGGCTTTTTTCACCTGCGGCTGCCCGCCTTCGTCTACCGCTTCAACCCCGCCCAGGAAACCCTGGCGGGCTCTTTCGGGCTGGGCATCCTGGCGGCGGTTCTGTCCACCCCGTGCACGGCGCCCTTCATGGGGGCCGCTGCCGCCTGGGCCGCCACCCAGCCACCGCCTACGACCCTGGCGACCTTCGCCGCCATCGGTGCCGGCATGGCCCTGCCCTACCTGGTGCTGGCCGCCGCCCCGGCCCTGGTGCGCCGCATGCCCCGCACCGGGCCGGCCAGCGAACTGATCAAGGAGGTCATGGCGCTGTTGATGCTGGCGGCGGCGGCCTATTTCGTCGGATCGGGCCTCTCGGTCCTGCTGGCAAGCCCGCCGGCTTCCCCTTCCCGGGGCTACTGGTGGGCGGTGATGGGGTTTACGGCCGCGGCCGGGCTCTGGCTGGCGGTGCGCACCCTGGGCATCACCCGCAAGATCCGCGACCGGACCTTTTTCGGCACCCTGGGCGTGCTGGTGGTCCTGCTGGCGGTTTGGGGCGGGTTGCGGTTGACCCGCGGCGGATCCATCGAGTGGGTGGCCTACAGCCCGGAGGCCTTTTCAACGGCCCGTCAAAACGGGCAGAGCGTGGTGCTGCTCTTTACCGCCGAGTGGTGCCTCAACTGCAAGGCCCTGGAGCAGGGGGTGCTGAGCCGGGCGGATGTGACCCGGCGCCTTGCGGCCGGGGATGTCACGCCGATCAAGGTGGATCTCACCGGCACCAACCCGGCCGGCAAGGCCCTGCTGAAGGCCAGCGGCGCCCTGACCATTCCGCTTTTGATCGTTTACGGCGCGGACGGCCGGGAGGTCCTGCGCAGTGATTTCTACACCGCCCAGCAGCTTATCGAGGCGCTGGCGCGCGCCCAAAAAGGAGACGGCAAATGAACAACCGCCTTCTGCTGCCCAGCATCGTCCTGGCTGTCGGCCTGCTGCTGGCCGCCACGGTGTTCGGTCTTTTTTTCCACCACAGCCGCCAGGCCCCCAGAAAAGTCCAGGTGGTGGGGATGGCCACCCGCGCCTTCACCGCCGACCGGGTGAAATGGCGCCTGACCCTGCAGACCACCGCCACCGTGGACGCCGTGATCGCCGGCCAGCGCCGGCTGCGCCAGAGCCTGGAGGGCCTGCAGGCGCTGCTGGCGCAAAAAGGGCTTGCCGAAGAGGCAGTTCACCCGCACCCACCGGGCACTTTCCCGATTTACGACCGCAACGGCCAGCCCACCGGCTACACCCTGCAGCAGGCCGTCTTCGTCATCAGCGACAGGCTGGCAACCGTTGAAGCGCTGGCCTTCGACCCGGCCGGCCTGCTGGAGCAGGGCATCCTGATCCAAAACTCGGAGCTGCAGTATTTCTACTCCCAGGTGGACAGCCTCAAAAAGACCCTGCTCTCCGATGCGGCCGTCAATGCCCGCGAAAGGGCCGAGGAGCTGTTGAAAAACACGGACCTGCGCCTGGGGCGGCTGGTGGGGATCCGCGCCGGGGTCTTTCAAATCACCGAGCCTTACTCCACCGAGGTCTCGGGCGCCGGGGTCTACAACACCAGCAGCCGCCAGAAGGAGATCAAGGTCACCGCCCACGCCGA
>JAJDNY010000037.1 GCA_022340425.1 Desulfobacteraceae bacterium
GGGTCTATGCGCTCGGCTTTGGCGGCGATGAACTCCCCCCCTTGTTTTTCCACCACCTGCCGGGTGGCAAACCGGATCTCACCGGGAGTGTAAGTGCCACCCAGCATGCCCGGTCCCATCCCCGAGTAGTAGTGGTGCTCCTAGGGGCCAATCACCGTCACCCGATGGCCGGCGGCCGTCAATTCACCGAGCCCGGCAAGGGTCAGCATGTGGGCGTGGCCGCCGCCCACAAGGACCAGGTGTTTTCCCATAACGCCACCTCACGTATTCTTTTTTGAATAAAAATTTCACTCTTGCTTGCTTTTTTATGGGTCAAATCCCATTATGTCAATCGGATTAAAAACCTGTCTCACGGCTATCGCAAATGAAGACCAAACGAATTACCAAAACGTCCGCTGAACGTGACCGCGCGGTGGCCAGGCGACCGGCTGCGCCCACACCCACCGACACCATTCTGGAAAGCATCTCCGACGGGGTTTTCACGGTGGATCCGGACTGGCGCATCACCTCGTTCAACCGCGCAGCCGAGGAGATTACGGGTGTACCGCGTTCCGAAGCCCTCGGCCGGCGCTGCTCGGAGGTGTTCCGCTCCAGCATGTGCGGGGCGGATTGCGCCCTGCAAGAGACCCTCAAGACAGACAAGCCGATCATCGGCAAATCCGGCTTCATCATCGACGCCGAGGGCGAGCGCAGGCCCATCAGCGTCTCCACCGCGGTTCTGCGCGATGCCGATGGGCGGGTGATCGGGGGCGCGGAAACCTTCCGCGATCTCTCCGAGGTGGAGGCCCTGCGCCGCGAACTGGAAGGCCGGTTCCGGGTGGGCGATCTGGTGAGTCGCAGCCCGCTGATGCAGCGGGTCTTCGAGGTCCTGCCGGCCATCGCCGTCAGCCCCAGCACGGTGCTGATTCTGGGGGAGACCGGCACCGGCAAGGAGCTGGTGGCCCGCACCCTCCACGATCTGAGTCTGCGGCGCAAGGGGCCGTTTGTGGCGGTCAACTGCGGGGCGCTGCCGGACACCCTGCTCGAATCCGAGCTTTTCGGCTACAAGGCCGGGGCGTTCACCGGGGCCCAGCGCGACAAGCCCGGACGGTTCGCGATGGCCAAAGGCGGAACGCTTTTTCTGGACGAAATCGGTGAGATCAGCCCGGCCCTGCAGGTGCGCCTGCTGCGGGTGCTGCAGGAGCGGACCTATGAACCTTTAGGTGCCACCCGCAGCGAACCCGCTGATGCCCGCATTCTGGTCGCCACCAACCGCAACCTGGCCGAGCTGACCCGCCGGGGGACATTCCGCGAAGACCTCTACTACCGCATCAACGTGGTGCGCGTGGAGCTTCCGCCGCTGCGCCGGCGCAAGGAGGACATTCCGTTTCTGGTGGAGGAATTCATCCGGCGCTTCAACCGGCTGCACCGCAAATCCATCCAGGGCATCGGGGCCGAAGCGCTATCGCTTCTGATGGCCCATGATTGGCCCGGCAACGTCCGCGAACTGGAAAACGTCATCGAACGGGCCTTCATCCTCTGCAGGGAGAAGGTGATCGACATCCCCCACCTGCCCGAGGAACTGACCGCACGGGGAGTCCCTTCCCCGGCATCCACCGGCATCCAGAGCGCCCACGACCTGCTGGACGCCCGCTGCCTGCAGCTGGCCCTGGAGCGCAACGACTTCAACCGCGCGGCCGCCGCTCGCGAGCTGGGGATCCACAAGAGCACCTTTTTCCGCAAAATCAGGAAACTGGGCATCACCCTGCCGGCCGCCAACGGTCGATCCCATCGGCATAAATAGTCGCAGTAAAGCGCCTATTCAAACTGCCATTGGTTGCGCAATTGCGACTTTAAAATTCTCCCGAGCCCGCAGCTATTTAAATAAACATCAATTATTCCGGATGCATAAACGGTATAGCGGACCATTTTACATTTTGGCACAGCCCATGCTTAGTGTTTGTTATCGAAGCGTCTGCGCACAACCGCCCGCGAGAATACCGCGGCACCGATACCAAACCAAGATCATCCCGGCCCAAAAGGAGAAAAAAATGGCGAAAATCGGATTGATCCGCTGTGAAAAAAACGAGGCCCGCTGCCCGCTGACCGGCTGTCTGAACAGTCTCAAAAACGGGGTCGAGGGCTTCTCCGGTCATGACCACCTGGAACTTGTGGGCATCTTCACCTGCCACTGCCCGGGAGACGATGCGGTCGCACTGGCCAAGATCCTGAAAAGCAAAGGCGCCGACACGATCCACTTCTGCACCTGCACCTTCGCCCACCGCGAAGACGGTAAATGGGTCGCCGGCGACGGCTTTTGCGATCACACGGACGAGATCCTGCAGCGCGTTGCCAGCGCGGTGCAGCTGCCGTGCGTCAAAGGGACGGCCCATCTGCCGGAGAACTATCAGCCCCAGGTGTTCGTGTGAGGCGTGGGGGAGGTCATTTCATGAAGGATGCATTCGAGACCTTTGCCCAGGACCTTCAGGCGCGCATCTTCGCCGAAACCCGGCGGGAGTGGGGTGTGAAGGCATATGAGCGTTGGCGTACCCCGCGTTTCATGGGGGCCATGCCCGACGCGGATGGCTCGGCCTGCCTGCGGGGCAGCTGCGGCGATCAGATGCAGATCTTTCTCAAATTTGACGGACAGCGGGTCGCCAGGGCGACCTTTGAGACCGACGGCTGCGGCCCCAGCGTGGTCTGCGGCTCCTTCGCAGCCGAACTGGCCCACGGCAAGACGCCCGAAGCGCTTTTCGACATTACGGGGGAGACCATTCTCGCAGCCGTCGGCGGCCTGCCGCCGGACCATCAACATTGCGCTTTCCTGGCCGCTGAAACCCTGCAGGCGGCGGCCAACGACTATCTCATGCGGCAGGCCCGCAAAAACAAGACTGCGACCGGGCGACCGGGTTGAACCAAAGCCACTTAAACGAGCATCAGCCTGCGGCTTGGTCCGCTCAGGAAGGTTTTTGCACGCACTAGTGGAAGGGGTGCTGCTGCAATGAAAGCGGCTTTCTCGATATGGGACAACCGGATCGCTCCGGTTTTTGATGTGGCCCGATACATCTGCCTGGTTCAGGCCGCACCCGGCCGGGTGATCCAAAAATCCCAGGAGGAGCTGATGGGCGATGCCCCCGTCCAGAAGGTCCTGCGTCTGATGGAACTGGGGGCCGACACCTTGGTTTGCGGCGCCATCTCGCGGCCGGTGCTGAAGATGTTCTCCGGTTACGGCATCCGGGTTTACCCGTTTGTTGCCGGCGAGCTACAAACGGTGATCGACGCCTGGCTGCGTCGGGCCTTGAAGAGCGATCGTTTTGCCATGCCCGGCTGCCGCGGCCGGGCCCGCGGCCGGATGCACGCCGGGCGTGGCCCTTTTCAGGCGACGCGTCCCGACAGCTCCTCCCGCACGCCGGCGGTGGGGCCGGGCAACCCTCGCGGACAAGGCAGAGGCGCCCGCCGGCGCGCCCGAGGTGCCGCCGGTGCCGGCACCAGTGCAAACGATTACTGTGTCTGCCCGCAGTGCGGGCAGCACCAGCCGCATCAGCGTGGCGTGCCCTGTTTTGATCAAAGATGCCCGACGTGTAAAGTTGCCATGATCAGAGTGTAACCTAAGGGCCTCGATAATAAATAATTCCACACCTTGCTTGTCTTTTGGCCCGCCACCGGCGTTACACCCGCCGGCACATATCTCGATATGCGCCGACGCATGTGCCTTGGTGACGAACCAAAATCCGGCGCCATCTTGTGGAATTATTTCTTACCGCGACCCTAAACCTGAAAAAGGAGGAAATCACCATGCCAGGAGGAGATCGAACTGGACCAATGGGAATGGGCCCGATGACCGGCCGCGGGCGCGGCTACTGCACCGGCGCGTGGGCACCCGCTTACGGCGCCGGCTTCCCCAGAGGCGGTGCGGGACCGGGTTTCGGCCGCGGCCGCGGCTGGCGGCGCATGGCCTACGCCACCGGCCAACCCGGCTGGGCGCGCAGCGGCAGCTATGGTGGGGGGTTGGGCTACGCGGCCCCCTTCCGCCAGCCGGGTCCGGAAACCGAAAAGCAGGCGCTTCAAAACCAGGCCAAAGCCCTGCAAGGGGAGTTGGCGGCCATCGAGCGGCGTCTGGCTGAAATTCAGAACGCGCCGGAAGCGGAGTAAACCCTTGCCGGGGTGAACAGCAGGCAATCGGGCTGCAAGGCAAGGTCGCCGCATTTAGCGGGGCGGCCTTGCCGGCCCCCTGACTGATCAGCAATCTATCCTCGACGCCTGAGGGCCTCGGCAAAAAATAATTCCACATCTTGCTTGTCTTTTGGCCCGTCACCGGCGTTACATCCGTCGGCACATATCCCGATATGCGCCGACGAATGTGCCTTGATGACGAACCAAAATCATTCGCCATATCGTGGAATTGTTTTTTGCCGCAACCCAAAAACCCCAACCGAGCGGCGCGTGAACACTTCCCTCGACTGCATCCCCTGCCTCGTTCGCCAGGTCCTCGACGCCACCCGCATGGTGTCCGCCGATCAGACCCTGCGGACGGACATGGTCCGCCAAATGCTGCGCTGGGCCAGCACGATGGATCTGGATCAGCCGCCGCCTGTCCTTGCGCAGCGCCTTCACCGCCGGTTGCGCGAGCTCTCCGGCCAGGCTGACCCCTACCAAACGGTGAAGGCTTCCCAGAACCGCATGGCCATGGCCTTGGCAACGGAGCTGCGGGCCAAGGTCCAATCGGCGCGAGACCCGCTGACAATGGCTGTGAGGTTGGCCATCGCAGGCAACGTGATCGATCTGGGGGCAAAGAGCCGGGTTTCCAAAACGGACATGCTGCAAGCCGTCGAAAAGGCCCTGGCCGAACCGTTGTGCGGCGAGCTGAGCCAATTTCGACGAACCGCCGTCCGGGCCCGGCGCATTCTTTACCTGGCGGACAATGCGGGCGAGATCTTCTTTGACCGCCTGCTGGTTGAGGTCCTTCCCCCGCAGCGGGTCACCTTGGCCGTTCGCGGCGCCCCGGTGCTCAACGACGCGACCGCAGCCGATGCCCGGGCGGCGGGGTTGGCGGAGATCTGCGAGGTCATCGACAACGGTTCGGATGCACCGGGAACGCTGCTCGAAGATTGCAGCCCGGGATTCCAGCAGCGGTTCCGGGCGGCTGACATGATTATCGCCAAGGGTCAGGGCAACTACGAGACGCTCAGCGAGGCGCCTGGCAATATTTTTTTCCTTTTCAAGGTCAAATGCCCGGTGATTGCCGCCCATGCCGGGATGCCGGTGGGGACCCAGGTCCTGGGACGCCCGCGCCATGCGGCCAGGCAAGCTGGCGTCCGCAGCCCGGCGGGCTGAACTCGGGGCCCAACCCAACGGTGGCGGAGTCTAAGAGCGACTGCCAAAGGGAGCCCGAGGCTCCCGTTGATTGGCGAAATTGCCACGAAGGCCGTTTTCGGGTTTTCCAGTTTGAAAAAAACCCTGACAGTTAGGCGCCGGCGCCGCAGCCGGCTTCAGAATGCGGTTTACACATCAGCGCTGCGGGTTGCGGTTTCCTCTGGCATCCCTATTTTTATATTGGCGTAATAATTGCGGCAACAAATTTTCGAAGTGATGGCGCTGGATGCCAACCGGGCATCAGCCATCGCGGGTAGGCGCTAAACAGGGGAGGAATCCGGAGATGAGCCCAAAGCCTTCGCACCAGAAACCCAAAAAACGTCGGGTAACCTTTTCCCTGATCGCCCCGGATGCCCATCAGGTGGCCGTGGCGGGCGGGTTCAACGCCTGGGACGAAAGCGCCGGCAGGATGAAGCGCAACAGCGAGGGGGTCTGGCAGAAGATCGTGATGCTTTTGCCCGGCGATTACGAGTACAAATTCATGGTGGATGGTGAGTGGTTGACCGATCCCGGCAATCCCGAGATTCGCCTCAATTGCTTCGGCACCTTCAACAGTCTTCTCAGCGTGGCGGCCAAATAGAGCCTCCGCGGGCAGTCATCGGTTCGGCTGAAAGATGGGCAAAGGGGGCGCTCAGCGGAATAACCGCAGCACCCCGAAAACGGTCAACACCGCTGCTGACAACACCGCCAGAAGCAACAGACTGCCGATCAGCAGACGTCTGGCCCCCGGCCGCAAGCGATAGCCAGCAAGGCAATCGTAGCGGATGTTG